>CAUSQY010000011.1:0-34427 GCA_963533645.1 uncultured Streptococcus sp.
TTCTCAACATGTCCTCCTGGAAAGGCATAGCCAGACCAGCGATTGTTTTCAGGAGAGCGATATTGCATTAGGACTTTACCTCGCGCCTTATCTTCGACAAGGCAGATGTTTGTTAGGATTGTTTTTTGGGAACGTGACATGGATTCACTCACTTTCTATTTGTTATTATTCATCTCGATATTTTACTTCGGACTTCATGATAAAGGGATTGATCAATTCATGATGGTCATAAGTAGTACGGGCCAAAAAACCTCTAGCAATGATGATTTCCTTATCTTCTATGCGATAGTCTATATTGATAGGGATGGCTGGATCCGAGATAACTGATAAAACAAAGAATGCTGCAAACCAAAGGTAAAATGTCACCAATCCACTAAATACTTGAAAAATAAGGTGATACCATTTAGCATCTCTTGTTCTATAAAAGATTCTCCAAGGATGGATTAGGAAGGTCAAACAAAGAATGAAAAACCAACTATTCCACAAAATCGGCGTAAAAGATAGTCCAAAAACCAGCAACACCAAATGAAGAACCACAAAGGTCAGCAAAGCCAAATAAAGTGTCTTAAACGAAATTAACTTAGTTAGATTTTCTTTTGTCATGATTTTTCCTCTTTTTGTCCTTATATTTCAAAATCACCATCAACATCGCTGGAATGATGAAAAAGATTAGATAGGTAGCAATTGGAAGCCAGATGTAGCGATAATCAACAGATAATAAGGAAGGAATTTTTTTAACATTTCTCCCTTTCACCCCAACAAGTAAGTGGAGGAGAAAAATAGGTCCATTTATGTATAGAAAAGCTTTTAAAAATCCTTGTACTGAAGCCTTATTGATAAAACCATCTCTAAAAATACCTTGATAGAGTGTGTGCACCAAAAAGACAAAATTCATAATAATTGGCAAGACATAGGACATTTCCTGATATGGTTTCGGGATAAGTGACGTCCCGAACAACACATACATGATACCAAAAATAGATAATAATATTATACCACCATCCATAAAAGAAGCAATCTTTGAATGTCTTTCCATCCACAATTGGACGTGAGCTACCAAAGAATACTTTTTCTGGATTTTTCTCATTTTTCTGTCCTGTTGTTTGACCTTCTTTTGTTTCTTAATCTTTCGTTCCATTTACGCCTCCTTCTTCTCTTTTCTATCCGTAAAACCAAAAGCAGAATGCCCAGCCCTAAGAAAAAGAAAAAGAGATAACTTACAATAGGAGCCCAGATATAGGCCGGATCCATAGAAATTATAGGGGGGAAATTCGTTGACTTACGACGTCCTAGCCAATTCAGACCTACCAAGAGATGAAAGGGAAAAAGAAGACCATTGAACCCAATGAATCCCCATGAAAAGTAACGCCATTTCTGAAGTTTATCACTACTAAAACGAAAGACAAGGAAATAGGTTGATAAGAGTAGAAGGAAAAGATTAAAGCTTAAGGGAGAAAGATAGTTTAAGTTTGGGAATGGAGAACCAATGAAAGAGGCAGCAAGAAATGATACAAACAAAGATCCGAATAACACACTCGTATCCAAGAGTTGACTAATCTTTCGATGCCTTTCCAACCAAAGATAAATCATCTTAGTCCAAGAAGACTTTTCTTTTGTCTTGTACTTCATTTGTCTACTCATCTTCATTTTCATCTACTCCTTTTTTTGAAGCTTTAGAGAGAAAGAAGATTGCCAAAGTTAACATCAAGACTAGAAGGTAGACGACAATAGGGAACCAGATATAGGAAGACTCCAGTGAAAACAAAGGTGAGAGAACAACTCTTCCTCTTTTTCTCACACCAATCAGTTGAAAAATGAAGCTAAGAACATTGATATAAATAAAGGGTTCACAAAATCTTTTAAGAGTCCTTTCTTTTTCAGTTCTCACTGACAAAAAGAGAGCATAGAACCTATTACCCAAGATAAAAAGATTCAATTGCAAGGGAAATAAGAGTTCTCTGTACCGAAAATCAGCTGGAATGCTTTTGTTCTGTGATGTTGTAAATTCTATAACTAGGAACAAGATGATATAAAAGAACATATCAAGCATAAATTTGACAAATCGATGCCCTTGTAACCAAAAACGAACAGAATCTAACCCTGATGATTTCTTATAATTCTTCTCTTTCAAATTCATAATAACTTCTTTCCATTAAAAGTATATTCTAAAACGTAATCGTTTGTTCATTGTATAATCTAAAAACAAAATCGCAATTCTACCAGCATTTAACTCTCAGATTTTGATGATTTCTTACGTACCATTCTAATTTCAGTGATAGGTTTTCCAAGGTCAAGTATTTTTTCTTGCCCATCAAAAGTAAAACCCATTTTTTGATAGAATGCAATGGCTCGCTTATTCCCTTTTAATACCCATAAAAATATTTCAGAGAACTGTTCAAGAGTCGTCAGAGCTTCCTTCATTAACTCCTGAGCAATACCTTTTCCGTAATAGTCTTTTAAAACATATAAGGCAATAATTTCACCAGCTTGAATAGTCTCATCACGAAAGTTTCCATAACTGATAAAACCAACTACCTTCATGCCATCCATCGCAATCAATGTATTTTCTGGATATTTTTGACTAAAGAATCGACATCTTTCTAATGTCATCGTCTCCTGAAATTTCGCAGGTAAAAGGTCATCATAAGCCTCTCTCCACGTTTGCCAATGAACGATGGATTTACCTTCTATCTCTTCAGGAGTTTCCATTTGTTTGATAGTTAGGTTCATTTATTTTACCCCATTCTTCTCTCAAAATACCATATTTAATACTATCAAAATATTTGCCTTGGTAATAACGAACTTTTGGAATATGAGCTTCTTTTTTCATTCTTAATTTTTCAGCCAATTTCATCATACCAAAATTTCCTGACCAAGTTGTCAAACCAAGATGCTCCAACTCCGAATAATCCTGAAATGTCTGATCTATCCACTGTAGCATAGCAGCTTTTCCAATGCCAGAGTTCCAAAATTTGTTATCATAAATACAAATCCCCAATTCCATCCATCTTGTTTGTTTACATACCCAGTAGCGCGAAACAGTCCCAACTAATTTATCATCAACAAAAATACCAAGGCGATTTGAGTTGTTTAGAGTAGATTCTGATTTTTGGAGTTTAAATTCTTGAAAATTAGGAAAATGCTGATAATCGTCATAATAGGGAGCATCATACTGCTTCCAAATTGGATTAGATTGTGAATAAGCAATTTCCCACAAAGACACCAAATCTTCTTCAATTAGTTTTCTTAAATAAACCATACTATTTTCTAATCCAACGCCTTCACTTCTAGCATCATATCACGTATCTGAGCTGCCAGTTCAAAGTCAAGCACTTCGACCGCTTCTTGCATTTGTTTTTCGAGTTTCTTGACGAGTTCTTTGCGTTCTTGTTTATTGAGACTATTGATATCGACTTCCTTGTCCTCTTCCTTGGCAACTGCCTTAGTTACAGCAATCAGGTCACGGATTTCTTTCTTGATTGTCTTGGGTACAATACCATGTTCTTCATTATAGGCCATCTGGATTTTCCGACGGCGGGCTGTTTCATCTATAGCACGTTGCATAGACTGGGTCATGGTATCAGCGTACATGATAACATGTCCTTCGCTATTACGAGCAGCACGACCAATGGTCTGAATGAGGCCACGTTCGTTACGAAGGAAACCTTCCTTGTCAGCATCTAGAATAGCAACCAAACTTACCTCAGGTACGTCAATCCCTTCACGGAGCAGATTGATTCCGACCAAGACATCAAAAACACCCAAGCGTAGGTCGCGGATAATCTCTGTCCGTTCCAAGGTCTTGATATCCGAGTGCATATACTTGACCTTGATACCCATTTCCTTGAAGTAGTCGGTTAAGTCCTCTGCCATTTTCTTGGTCAAGGTGGTGATAAAGGTTCGTTCATTTTTTTCAACACGGGCATTGATTTCACCTAGGAGGTCATCAATCTGTCCCATAGTTGGACGAACTTCCACCTCTGGGTCTAGAAGTCCTGTCGGACGAATGATTTGCTCAATCACTGTCTCGGTCTGTTCATTTTCATAGTCACCGGGTGTCGCTGAAACGTAAACAATCTGATGCACATGGCTTTCAAACTCCTCCCGACGGAGAGGACGATTGTCCAAGGCGGACGGTAAACGGAAACCATAATTGACCAACATTTCCTTACGCGAACGGTCTCCATTGTACATGCCCTTTATTTGCCCCATAGTCATGTGACTCTCATCAATCATAATCAAGAAATCATCTGGGAAGAAATCGAGCAATGTATAAGGGGGCTCTCCTTCGCTACGACCATCTATGTGACGTGAGTAGTTCTCAACCCCATTTGTATAACCCATCTCACGTAACATCTCAATATCATACTCTGTCCGCTGTTTCAAACGCTGGGCTTCTAGCAGTTTACCTTCCTTCTCAAAGACAGCTAACTGCTCCTCCAACTCCGCCTGAATCTTGGCAATCGCAACTTCCATATGGTCGTCATTGGTCACAAAGTGAGTGGCTGGGAAAATCGCCAGATGATCCACTTCTCCCAATACCTGACCTGTCAAAGCCTCAACTTCTCGGATACGGTCAATTTCATCTCCGAAGAACTCTACTCGAAAAGCGTGTTCATCTCGAGAGGCTGGGAAAATTTCCACCACATCTCCCCGCACACGAAATCTTCCCCGTTGGAAATCAATATCATTGCGTTCAAACTGAATATCGACCAAGTCATTCAAGAGTTTATCACGAGAAATCTCCAGACCTGGACGCAAACTCACGACGCTATCAGAATATTCCTTTGGCGAACCCAAACCATAGATGCAAGAGACAGAGGCCACGACAATGACATCATTGCGCTCTAAAAGAGCCGAAGTCGCTGAGTGACGGAGCTTATCAATCTCGTCATTGACAGAGCTATCCTTTTCAATATAGGTATCACTCGAAGGGACATAGGCCTCAGGTTGATAATAATCATAGTAAGATACGAAGTACTCAACAGCATTCTCAGGGAAAAATTCCTTGAACTCCCCATAGAGCTGACCAGCTAGAGTTTTGTTATGGGCAATGACCAAAGTTGGTTTATTGACTTTGGAAATGACCTGACTCATGGTATAGGTCTTCCCTGTACCCGTCGCCCCCATCAAAATTTGGGCCTTTTCTCCACCCTCGATATTGTCAACCAACTGCTCAATCGCTTGGGGTTGATCTCCTGAAGGTTCATATTTTGATACTAGTTTAAATTTATTATCTGTAATTCGATTAATCATGATTGCCTCATCTGCATTTTTCTATCCTTCTATTTTACCATAAATTTACTTTTCAGACTCTTCTCTAAGTTGATAAGAACAAGGATTCTATGTTACATTTTCTTACATAAAATTCATAAAATTTGCCTTTTCATTCATTTTCTGATATAATGGGAAAATATTCGGAAAAGGAGACTAAAAATGAAGAAAAAAATACTAGCATGTTTGCTCATTTTATTTCCCATTTTCTCACTAGGTATGGCAAAAGCTGATACTGTTAAGATTGTGTCTGATACAGCTTACGCACCTTTTGAGTTTAAAGATTCAGATCAAACCTATAAAGGGATTGATGTTGATATTATCAATAAAGTCGCAGAAATCAAAGGATGGAACATCCAAATGTCTTATCCTGGCTTTGATGCAGCTGTAAATGCAGTGCAGTCAGGTCAAGCAGATGCTATTATGGCAGGTATGACAAAAACAAAAGAACGTGAAAATGTCTTTACCATGTCTGATACTTATTATGATACAAAAGTTGTCATTGCTACCACAAAGGCAAATAAAATCACCAAATATGAGGAACTTAGCGGGAAAACAGTTGGAGTTAAGAACGGAACTGCCGCTCAACGTTTCCTCGAAAGTATCAAAGATAAATACGGTTTCTCTATCAAAACCTTTGATACAGGTGATTTGATGAATAACAGTCTAAGTGCTGGTGCTGTAAATGCCATCATGGATGATAAACCTGTTATTGAGTATGCGATTAACCAAGGACAAGATCTCAGCATCAATATGGATGGTGAGGCTGTTGGAAGCTTTGCTTTTGGTGTCAAGAAAGGAAGCAAGTATGAACACTTGGTTACCGAGTTTAACGAAGCCCTAGCCCAAATGAAGAAGGATGGTAGCTTGGAGCAAATCATCCAAAAATGGACAGCTTCTACAACTACGGCAACCCCAACGACAACTACTGCTGCTGGACAAAAAGCTACTCCAGTGAAAAGCAAGTACATTATTGCCAGTGACTCATCTTTCGCCCCATTCGTCTTTCAAAATTCAAGCAATCAATACACTGGTATTGATATGGACCTCATCAAGGCCATTGCCAAAGATCAAGGTTTTGAAATTGAGATTACCAACCCAGGATTTGACGCAGCCATTAGTGCTGTTCAAGCTGGACAAGCAGATGGTATCATTGCTGGTATGTCTGTAACAGATGCTCGTAAGGAAACCTTTGACTTCTCAGAATCATACTACACAGCAAATACGATTCTTGGTGTGAAAGAATCAAGCACAATTGCTTCTTATGAAGACCTCAAGGATAAAACTGTCGGTGTTAAAAACGGGACTGCTTCTCAAACGTTCCTTACTGAAAATCAAAGCAAATACGGCTATAAGATTAAAACCTTTGCAGATGGCGCTTCTATGTATGACAGTCTGAATACCGGATCTATTGATGCCGTGATGGATGATGAGCCAGTTCTCAAATATTCTATCAGCCAAGGTCAAAAATTGAAAACTCCAATCGCTGGAACTCCAATCGGTGAAACAGCCTTTGCGGTTAAAAAAGGAACAAATCCAGAATTGATCCAGATGTTCAATAACGGACTTGCGAACCTCAAAGCTAACGGAGAATTCCAAAAGATTCTTGACAAGTACCTAGCTAGCGAAACATCATCTGACTCTACAAGTACAGTTGACGAAACAACCATCTGGGGCTTGCTTCAAAACAACTACAAACAACTTCTTAGTGGTCTTGGAATCACTCTTGCTCTTGCGCTTATTTCATTTGCAATTGCCATTGTCATCGGGATTATCTTCGGTATGTTTAGCGTCAGCCCATACAAATCTCTTCGTCTGATCTCTGAGATTTTCGTTGACGTTATCCGTGGTATTCCCTTGATGATTCTTGCAGCCTTCATCTTCTGGGGTATTCCAAACTTCATCGAGTCGATTACAGGCCAACAAAGTCCAATCAATGACTTTGTAGCTGGTACTATTGCCCTCTCACTCAATGCGGCAGCTTATATCGCTGAAATCGTTCGTGGTGGGATTCAAGCTGTTCCAGTTGGGCAAATGGAAGCCAGCCGCAGTCTTGGTATCTCTTATGGAAAAACCATGCGTAAGATTATCTTGCCACAAGCAACTAAATTGATGTTGCCAAACTTTGTCAACCAATTCGTTATCGCTCTTAAAGATACAACCATCGTATCTGCTATCGGTTTGGTTGAACTCTTCCAAACTGGTAAGATTATCATCGCCCGTAACTACCAAAGTTTCAAGATGTATGCAATCCTTGCTATCTTCTATCTTGTAATTATCACACTTTTGACTAGACTAGCGAAACGCTTAGAAAAGAGGATTCGTTAATGGCAAAACTAAAAATTGATGTAAATGATTTGCATAAGTATTATGGAAAAAACGAAGTTTTAAAAGGCATTACAACTAAATTCTATGAAGGAGATGTTGTCTGTATCATCGGTCCTTCTGGTTCTGGTAAATCCACTTTCCTCCGTAGCCTTAACCTTCTTGAGGAGGTAACGAGTGGTCACATCACTGTGAATGGTTATGATTTGACTGAAAAGTCAACCAATGTCGACCATGTTCGTGAAAACGTGGGAATGGTCTTCCAACATTTCAACCTCTTTCCTCACATGTCCGTCCTAGAAAATATCACTTTTGCACCTATTGAACACAAACGAATGATCAAAGAAGAAGCTGAAAAATTGGGGATGGAGTTGCTGGAGAAAGTCGGTCTTGCAGACAAAGCTAATGCTAACCCAGATAGCCTATCAGGTGGTCAGAAACAGCGTGTAGCTATCGCTCGTGGACTTGCCATGAATCCTGATATCATGCTCTTTGATGAGCCAACTTCCGCTCTTGATCCTGAGATGGTCGGAGATGTACTAAACGTTATGAAGGAATTAGCAGAGCAAGGCATGACCATGATCATCGTAACCCATGAGATGGGATTTGCTCGTCAGGTTGCCAACCGTGTTATCTTTACGGCTGATGGTGAATTCCTGGAAGATGGAACTCCAGATCAAATCTTCGATAACCCACAACACCCTCGTCTAAAAGAGTTCTTGGACAAGGTCTTAAATGTATAAAACAAAACTGTAAGGTTCTCCTTACAGTTTTTTAAATGCGTATTGGATTTTTTGTTTTTTTTGAAAATTATGATAAAATAAAAACTATGATAATGAGGAAATCTCATCCCTAGTCCAACTAGGAAAAAATATAGAAATTAGGTAGCTAGATGTCATCAAAGGTTATTGTTACAATTTTCGGTGCGAGTGGAGATTTAGCTAAACGCAAACTCTACCCTTCCCTTTTCAGACTCTATAAATCAGGCAATCTCTCTGAGCATTTTGCTGTTATCGGAACAGCTCGTAGACCTTGGAGTAAGGAATATTTTGAATCTGTAGTTGTCGAGTCCATCCTTGATTTGGCAGATAGTACCGAGCAAGCCCAAGAATTTGCTAGCCACTTCTACTATCAAAGCCATGATGTGAATGATACGGAACATTACATTGCTTTGCGCCAATTACAAGCTGAGCTCAATGAAAAATACCAAGCTGAACACAACAAGCTCTTCTTCTTGTCTATGGCACCTCAGTTCTTTGGAACCATTGCCAAGCACCTCAAATCTGAAAACATTGTCGATGGCAAAGGTTTTGAGCGCTTGATCGTTGAGAAACCATTTGGTACAGACTACGAAACAGCTAGCAAACTCAATGAAGATCTCCTTGCGGCCTTTGATGAGGAGCAAATCTACCGTATCGACCATTACCTAGGTAAAGAGATGATTCAGAGTATCTTTGCTGTTCGTTTTGCCAACATGATCTTTGAGAATGTTTGGAATCGCGAACACATCGATAATGTTCAGATTACCTTTGCAGAGCGCTTGGGTGTAGAAGAACGTGGCGGCTACTATGATCAATCTGGTGCCCTTCGTGATATGGTGCAAAACCATACACTCCAACTCCTCTCTCTTCTAGCCATGGACAAACCAGCTAGCTTTACAAAAGATGAGATTCGTGCTGAAAAGATAAAGGTCTTTAAAAACCTCTATCATCCAACTGAGGAAGAATTGAAAGAACAGTTTATTCGTGGTCAATATCGCTCTGGTAAAATCGATGGCATGAAATACATTTCCTATCGAAGCGAACCAAATGTTGATCCTGAATCCACAACAGAAACTTTCGCATCTGGTGCCTTCTTTGTAGACAGCGATCGTTTCCGTGGTGTTCCTTTCTTCTTCCGTACTGGTAAACGTCTGACTGAAAAAGGGACTCATGTCAATATCGTCTTTAAGCAAATGGACTCTATCTTTGGTGAGCCTTTGGCACCAAATATCTTGACAATCTATATCCAACCAACTGAAGGATTCTCTCTTAGCCTAAATGGGAAGCAAGTCGGTGAAGAATTTAACCTGGCTCCAAGCTCTCTGGATTACCGTACAGATGCTACTGCTACTGGAGCCTCACCAGATCCGTACGAGAAATTAATCTACGATGTTTTGAACAACAACTCAACCAATTTTAGCCACTGGGATGAGGTAAGTGCTTCGTGGAAATTGATTGACCGTATCGAAAAACTCTGGGCTGAAAACGGTGCACCACTTCATGACTATAAAGCTGGAAGCATGGGACCACAAGCTAGCTTTGACTTACTTGAGAAGTATGGAGCCAAATGGACCTGGCAGCCCGATATCGCTTATCGTGAAGATGGCCGTTTAGAATAGCAAAAATATCCTGCAAGATTGACTTGCAGGATATTTATTTTGTATTAAATCAAGCCTTCTAAGAGACCCTTCATAAAGTTTTCTGAGTTAAATTCCCCGATATCATCGATTTTTTCACCGAAACCGATTAATTTTACAGGGATATTGAGTTCTTCGCGGATAGCCAGAACAACACCACCTCGGGCAGTTCCGTCAATTTTAGTCAAAACAATTCCAGTCAATGGTGTTATCTTAGAAAATTCCTTAGCTTGTACCAGAGCGTTCTGTCCAGTTGACGCATCGAGTGCTAAGAAGGTTTCATGTGGCGCCTCTGGAACGACACGCTTGATAATACGGCCAATCTTTTCCAACTCGGCCATAAGGTTGTCCTTGTTTTGCAGACGACCTGCTGTATCAATCATGAGGATATCAATCCCTTCAGCTACAGCACGTTCCATCCCATCAAAGACCACACTTGCTGGATCAGCCTTTTCAGGCCCCGTCACAACAGGAACATCCACACGACGGCCCCATTCAGCTAGCTGAGCCACAGCACCCGCACGGAAGGTATCTGCCGCAACCAGCATGACTTTCTTGCCAGCTTGTTTGTAGCGATGAGCCAATTTCCCGATAGAAGTTGTCTTCCCAACACCATTAACTCCAACAAAGAGCATAACTGTCAAACCATCTTGGAAGTGGATTTGTTCATCGTAGTTGCCATCCTTTTCGTAGAGTTCAACCAATTTCTCGATAATAACACGACGAAGTGCGTCAGGCTTCTTAGCGTTTTCGAGTTTAGCTTCATAGCGTAGTTCTTCTGTTAAGTTTGAAGCGACCTGCACACCGACGTCGCTCATGATGAGCAGTTCTTCCAATTCCTCGAAGAATTCTTCATCGACAGAACGGAAGTTGGCAAAGAAGGCATTCAAACGAGCACCGAATCCTGTACGGGTTTTCTTGAGACTGCGGTCATATTTTTCCTGTACGGTTTCTTCAACCTGAGGAAGTTCTTCTTCTACTACTTCAGAAGCTAGTTCTTCTTCAATTTCTTGGTTCTCTTCTTCTAGAAATTTTTCCGACTCTTGGAATTGTTCCAATTCATCAGATTCTAGCTCAAGCTCTTCCTGAGCAGTTTCCTCGACTGCTTCTGGTTCAATAACTTCTTCTGTCAAGATCTGAGGAATTTCTTCTTGAGCAGGTGTTTTTTCCACTTTGTCTCTTGCTGTCTCTTCCTGAGCAGTTTCTTCGACTGCCGTTTGGTTTTCTTCAACCTCTTCTGACAAATCAAGATTTTCCAGAGCTTCTTTAACAATATCTTCGATTTTCGGCTCTTCTTTTTTTCCGAATAGACGGTCAAATAATCCCATATTCTAGTTCTCCTTTAGCACGTATTCTTCGATAGCCCAAGCAACGGCTTCCTCGTCGTTGGTCATCGGGGTAATCACATTGGCAACTGCCTTAACTGCTGGAACTGCATTTTGCATGGCAACTCCCAGACCTGCCCATTCAATCATGGAAAGGTCATTAGCCTCGTCCCCACAAGCCATGACTTGACTTTGGTCGATTCCTAAGTGTTTAATTAATTTCGCTAAACCTGTTGCCTTGTGGACGTTTTTCGGCGACCATTCCAATAAGAGTTCACGCGATTTGAAGATTTCGTATTGGTCAAACAATTCAGGAGAAATCTGTTGAATCGCTGCATCCAAAGGTTCTTGGGCAAAGGCAGTCACACATTTATTATACGTCATCTGACTAGATAGATCCTCAAAAGCGACAGGTACGAAAGTCAAGGCTGGGTTGAACTTAGCATAGAGACTTTCTTGGTCAGACTGGATTTGATAGACAGTTCCTTCTGAAATAGCATCTAACGGAAGTCCGAGTTTTTCAGTTTCCTCATACAATCGTGCCACATCGTCGATTGAAAAGACGGTTTTATCGAGAATCTCGCCTGTATTTTTCTGTACCAGACCACCATTAAAGGTGATGGTGTACTCGTCCTCCTGACCATCAGTCCCTAGCTCATGGAGAAAGAAATCCATAGCCTTCAAAGGACGACCTGTTGTCAGAACGACCTTGATACCACGATCACGCGCAGCCTTGAGGACCGCCTTGGTACGATCTGTCAGCTTTTTATCCGTTGTCAGTAAAGTACCATCCAAATCAAGTGCAATCAATTTAATATCTGCCATTACAAACCCTCCATATAAGCCATCACTGACTGGTCCTTGTGGTGGCCAATCACTGTCTCCGCTAATTCTAAAATCTCTGGTCGCGCATTTTCTGGAGCGATTGGATGCCCCACAACCTGCATCATGTGAAGGTCATTGAGATTATCGCCAAATGCCATAACCTGATCCATGGTTAGACCAAGTTTTTTTGCCAGCTCAACAATGGCTACACCCTTATCAACATAGTCCAAGACAATATCAATGGATTCAAAACCAGTTGTCATGGCTTTCACACCAGGAACATTTTCGTTGACCCAGGCCTCACCAACTTCTATCGTTTCTTCAGTAAAGTTCGTAGTGAATTTAAAAATCTCATCTGTGATATCTTCCAAACTCGCTACTTTTTGAATATTTTCATTGTAGTGACGGCTAAACATCAGATAGGTCTCATCGACTGTGTCTAATACGTAACAAGCTTTTTTCCCAGTCAAGAGCATTTTACTTTCATCAAAATAGGGTGATTTCTTTAAAGCTTCAAAAGTACTCAAGTAAAAATCCCGAGACATAGTAGCCTCATACATATCCTCGCCATGAAACTCAACATAGCTCCCATTTTCAGCTATAAAAATCACTTCATCACGCACATCCGCAAACAACTTTTTCAGGGACAAGATACCGCGACCTGAAGCCACAGCAAAATAAATCCCCTTTTCCTTGTAGGAAACAAGTAAATTTTTGAGGCGTTCCATATCAAACCGACCCTCTCCGTCTAGAAAGGTTCCATCCATATCGGTTGCTACAAGTTTAATCATAAAATCCTTCATTCTCCAATTGATAAATCTATCTTCTATTATACCATAGATAAGTTTAAAAAGGTCCAGTACAGTAGGATAGCACTACTTTTTCGGAGAAACTTCAAAGGGCCTAAAAATTAGAATCGTAGAACTTTTTTCAGATAGTTTAAAAAGTTTGTATTCCCCTACTCTTTTCTCTATAATGAAAAGAAAGGAGATGACTATGACAGAAATAAAACATGAAATTGATGCAAACTTTGCAGGACGACTCAATATTTTAAGAGCGGGCGTTCTCGGTGCCAATGATGGGATTATTTCCATTGCTGGAGTGGTTATCGGGGTTGCTAGTGCAACAAGCAATATCTGGATTATCTTTTTATCTGGACTAGCCGCTATCCTCGCTGGAGCTTTTTCTATGGCAGGTGGCGAATATGTCTCTGTATCCACTCAGAAAGATACGGAAGAAGCCGCTGTTGCTAGAGAGCAATTGCTCTTGGATAAAGACATCGAATCTGCAAAACAATCCCTCTATGCTGCTTATCTTCAAAACGGTGAGTGTGAAACGTCCGCCCAACTCTTGACCAACAAGGCCTTTTTAAAAAATCCCCTCAAAGCCTTGGTTGAGGAAAAATACGGTATCGAGTGCGAAGAATTTACCAATCCTTGGCATGCTGCTATCTCTAGCTTTATCGCCTTTGTACTGGGAAGTCTTCCTCCCATGCTTTCGATCACTGTCTTTCCAAGTGATTATCGCATTCCTGCTACTGTTTTTATCGTTGCCCTTTCCCTTCTCGTCACTGGCTATACCAGTGCTAAACTAGGCAAGGCACCTACGAAAACTGCTATGATCCGTAACCTCTGTATCGGACTTCTCACCATGGGAGTGACTTACCTGTTTGGACAACTCTTCAGCATTTAAGATAAAGAAATACCTCGACCAGCATCGAGGTATCTTTTTTACATTTGCACAATCTTGCGATAGCTTCTTGAGGTAATCATAAAGATTAAGACATAGACAATGAGGAAGATAGCACAGATGGACAGAGTGACAGTCAACATCATAGTCGCATCTAGCACCCCAATGACTTTTAGGATAAGGCTAAGCATATGATAGGCAAAGGCAAGGTGTAGGAAGGCAAAAAGCAATGGAAGGAAGAAAACAGTTAGCACCTGTTTGTTAATCGTTTGCTTGATTTGTTTTTGATCTAGACCGACTTTTTGCAAAATGATAAAGCGTTCGCGATCTTCATAGCCTTCAGAGATTTGTTTGTAATAGATGACGAGAACCGTTCCCACCATAAAGATGATAGAGAGGAAGATACCGATGAAGAATACTCCACCAAAGAGAGCACTCATCTGCGCACTACTATCAGCCAGATTGCTTCCGTAAACATAACTTCCTTCTTTGTTTATTTCTCTATTAAAATTGTTAACGAATTTTGAATAGTCATCTGCAATTTTAAGCTGCTCTTCCTCACTAGCCGTTACATTCATACCACCATAGTATTGATTAAAGATGGAAGAATTAGGATGCTGGTCAAGAAAGGCTTTCAAGTCAGGAACAACCAAATAGTTATAATCCGAAGTTAGAATATTGTACTGATTTGGGACATGTTCAAGAATAAAATCTTTTTTGATTTCTTCTTTGATCGTGTAGGTCTGGTCATTCAGAGTCAGTTCTTTTTGACCTTGAAGTTGCTTGTTTTGAGCAAACAATCCAACTTCCTTACCTGAAAGTGCAAGTTTCTGTCCTGTCATATTCTCATAGTCTTTTTGGTCAAAGACCATAAAAATAGTTTTCGGTTGAACACGATTTTGACCTTTCTCAAAAATTGTTAATTTCGTACCTTCTTGATTTGCCACACCAAAGTTACTGTATGTAAGGACTTCTTTCTTTGTGACAGTCAATCCTTTTTCACTAGCATACTGGCTCAAGAGTTTTTCGATATCTTCTTTTTCAACATTCTGTCCTGTAATCCCAAAATCATGTGGATTCATGACCTTCTTGAAGTTTTCTGATGCCTTAAAGATACTTGTTGCAGCAGACATAGTCACTAAGACCATGGTTGAGAGAATAGCAATCGTCGCCAGACCAACCGCATTTTTCTTCATACGGAAAATGAGATTGGATACGGAAATCATGTTGTTGGGTTGGTAATAATAACGCTTGTTTTTCTTTAAGATTTGTAAGAAAACTGTAATCCCTGCATTGAAGAGAAGATAAGTTCCCAAAATTACTAACAAAACTGCTACGAAGAAAATCAGAACAGCAGAAAGTGGGTTTTCGACTGTTACTGCTAGATAGTAACCCGCTCCCAAACTAATCAGACCTAGAATGGTTTGGACACCTAAGAAACGTCCTTTTTTCTCACCACTGGCCTTCTCACGAGAGAGCTGAAGGGCATTCATGCGTGCAATACGAAAGGCATTGATAAAAATCAGACCTAGGAAGATAGCTCCAAAGACGATGAGAACTAGGATAAAGACAATTGGTTGGAAAGTCGAAACGAGCTCCACTTTCATCTTCATCAGCTTCAGAAGAAGGGCGAAGATTAGCTTATCAAAGAGAGCTCCTAGACCGAGACCAGCTGTCAAGGTTAAGGAACCAAAAATAAGAAGCTCCTTAAAAACCATACTGATCAAATGGCGCTTTTCAAGACCCAGCATACCATATACACCCAGCTCCTTGGAGCGGTTTTTCATGACAAAACTATTGGCATAAAGGACAATAATTCCAGAAGCGATGGTAACAACCACCATTCCGAGAGCAAGGGTCATAGAGATAGTTTCTCCCCCTCGGATCTTGCCAATGTTAGGATTAAGTGACAAAGAGTAAAAAAGATAGGTGATGGTCACTGCTAAGAGAACAGCAAGGGCAAAGGGATAGTAGAGTTTGCGGTTTTTAATCAAGTTAGATACCGCTAACTTATTGGTCAATCGAAACATACTAATTCACCTCGCTTGCCATAACAGTCAAAGTATCAGAGATTTCCTGGAACATCTGACGTTCTGTCTTGTCTCCACGGTAGATTTGATTGTAAAGAATTCCGTCCTTGATAAAGAGAACGCGCTTGGCCCTGCTGGCTGCTGCCGTTGAGTGGGTTACCATGAGAATGGTTTGACCGCGTTCATTGATTTCATCAAATACATCGAGTAATGCTGCAGATGACTTGGAGTCAAGGGCTCCTGTTGGCTCATCCGCAAGGAGAATTTCAGGTTCAGTGATGATGGCGCGTGCTACTGCTACCCGCTGCTTTTGACCACCTGAGATCTCGTAAGGGTACTTCTCTTGCAATTGGTTGATGCCCAAATTTTCAGCTGTCACTACCAATTTCTTCATCATCTCCGTAATAGGTTTTCGTGATAGAACTAACGGAAGCAAGATATTATCCTTAACAGACAAGGTATCTAGCAAGTTAAAGTCTTGGAAGACAAATCCCAACTTCTCACGACGGAAACTCGAAGCCTGTGAATTTTTAATAGTGGCTGTGTCTGTTCCGTTTAGGTAAACCTGCCCGCGAGTTGGCTTATCCAGCATAGCTAGGATGTTGAGCAGGGTTGACTTTCCTGAACCAGACTCACCCATGATGGCAACGTAGTCACCCTTTTCCACGGTAAAGTGAATATCCTTGAGGGCCTCTACTTGGTTGCCTTGGAAACGTGTTTTGTAGATTTTTTGAACGTGTTTTACATCTAAAAGTGTCATGATTTTCTCCTTCTTAATATCCCATCATTTGAAACTGTGCTTGCATCATAGCGCATCCCAGTTGAACACGCTCGATATCTTTTTGACTTGGTTTTCTTCTTTTCTTTTGTGAAATTCTTTTCATGGTTTTGCTCCTTTGTTCTTTATGAGTCTAGTTTATCGCAAAAAAAGGTAGCCTGCCATAACCTAACCTTACAAAAGAGACTTTAATCTTACATTTTTGTAAGATAGAAGAATATCAAGCAATTTCGCTATCAATATTTTACCACAAATGAAATACAAGAAGAAAACCCTTGCGGATGCAAGGGTTAAGGTTCGATATTCAGTCTGCATCAATCAGTAAGAAATATAGCTACAATTTGATAATATATTCTTTCATTTAATTATACTTCTATGTTACCAGAACTGTTTTATTCTAAAGAAAAATCGTCTTTTATTAACAAAGTTAACTCTTTTGATGATACACTCTCACTTTTATCTATTCGAACAGCTTGATTCATTATTAAATCTTCATAAAGATTTCGAACGAAACGGCCGTTAGAAAAATTGGTGAGATTACTTTCTAACTTATCATTAAAATAATTTAATAATATTTCTTTTAACTTGTCTTCAATCTGATAGTCGTCTTTTCTTGCTAAAGTTTCAAGAATATCTAACAATTCCGTAGAAGAATAATTTTCAAAATTAATAAAATAATTAAAGCGAGATTTCAAACCAGGATTTGATTCAAAAAAATGATTCATTGGATCAGTATATCCTGCAACAATAACAATTAAATCATCTCTTGAATCCTCTAAAGCCTTTGTCAATTCTGTTAAACATTCTCGGCCATATGAATCCGTATTGTCATTTTCTGTAATACTATAAGCTTCATCAATGAATAAAACGCCACCTTTTGCTTTTTCAATGACACTTTTTACTTTTAAAGCTGTTTGACCTTGATAACCAGCGATTAAATCCGTTCTGGAGACTTCGGTAAAATGCCCCTTTGAAAGAAGGCCTAATTGATAATACATCCGACCTACAATTCTGGCCACTGTCGTCTTTCCGGTACCAGGATTCCCCATAAACGCCATATGTAAAGTTCTCTTTGGTACTTTTAGCCCAGATTCTTTTCTTTTGGACTGAATCTTTTGATATATAACTAACCTCGAAACTTCCTCTTTAACTTTTTGTAAACCAACTAATTGATTTAATTCCTTCATCAATTCATCCAAAGAAGAGTTGTTACGTTTTCCTAACTCCTTCCCTAGTATTTCAAAAAGATAAGAGTAACCTAAATAACAAGCTAAATTATCAGATAATTCTTTTAGCGTTTGACTTATCTTGCTTATTTTATTCTCTTTTTGAAATAAATATATAGATTTGTATAGATCAGCTACTTTATTTGTGTCTGAATGATCAATTATAATCTCATTCACTTTTGTGAGAAAAGTCGACTCGTTACCCAGTTGTCGATCCAATTTTTTGGCGCTCTCAATTAGCTTGTCACGAGATACAGTCATAATTTACCTCAAAAACATAAAAAGTAAAGCAATAATTAACATTCCGATAGATACTCCTGATATGATAAAAACAGTTAAAAGTCGACTAGAAATAAGTTTAATTTGTTCTTTACTTTCTTTCAATTCTTTTCTGAGTTCTTCAATTTCAGAAGTATGCGAGACAGGCTCCAAAGGAAGCGTGCTTACTGTATCCTCTAAGCTTACAATTCTATCGTCTAATTTTGAAAGTCGATTCTCATGTTCCTCAATGGCTTCTTTATGATTGTTTTCATTGAATTTTTCTTTAAATTGCTTAAGTGCTAAGAGTGTAGAAGTCTGTTTCTCAATCGTTTTATCAATACGTTCTTGCTCTTTTAAAATTTTCTTATTGGTATGGTCGATTGCTGCTACAGAAGAAAGAATTGCTTGAATATAATCCTTATCTAACGCCTCCAAAGCTTTATAAACTTGACCAAATTCTTCAATAAGTGTTTGTTGATTATCATAAAATTTTGAAATGTAATTTTGAGTTTGTTCAACTAAAGTATTAAACTCTTTGCCAGTAACTCCATGTTCAGCAAATTCAAAACCAAAGAAATCTTCATGAGTTCTAACTGTATCAAAATACAATTCATCTTGACTTTGTTCAGCAAACTCTTTCAGATGCTCTTTCGCTTCATCGAAATCGTGTTTGCTAATGCTTATTTCAATTGTTTCTTGTTCTTGCTCAAATACTTCTTGTTCCATATTTATCTCCCTAATCTAATAATTCTTGTAATAATGCATCAATCACATCAAAGTCACTTTTATCGTCTCTTGTAGATTCTGCAAAAATATCTGATAGCTTTTCTTTCATTATTGAAGCAGCCATATCGTGTCTTTCCTTAATAGTATTGATAACAGAATCTTTTTCTACTTGAAGCTTTATGCTCTTTACATCTAGTAATTGATCTTTGATTACTAACATTTCATTATTTTGATCAATTTTCTTAGAACTTAATTCAGTAATCTGTTTATTGACAATTTGCTGATCAATCATTTTTAGTACGAAGGCGCCAATAATTCCAGATAAGGTCGCTCCCATAAATGTTCCTATAATACTAGCTAAAGAACCTAGAATAGGTATTTCTACTGAAAGTGGAGGCGCAATAGCAATGAGAGATTTTCCAATTGTTTCACCTAAAACTAGCCCTCCTGTGACAATTATACCCGAAGTTATTATTTTACCAAGTTCGAGAATAATAATATTAATATCTTTAGAACTATTTTCAGGGTTATTCAAATAATCAATAGCTTCCTTTAGAGATGACCATCCCTGTTTCATAAATGTCCAAATCTTTAAAAACACTTCACCAAATGTTCCAAAAATAGAAGTAACAAGCATTGTTAAGATAGATTTCCCAACATTTAAAATATGTTTTGATAAATTTGAGACAAAAGTAGAGACAGCTTCTTTTAATTTCTCAAGGAATGAATTGAGATTCTTATGCTTTTCACCCAACCAAACTATAAATTTCTTGACAATTTCCTTTAAAAATTCTGATAAAAGTTGGAAAATCGCAGCCTTTAATGCCTTTCCGGAAACTTTTAACGCCTCATCACGTCGTGATTTTTTACCAGATTGAATAGCTTTTTCTTTATTTTCTTGTTTTCTTTTATGAAGTTCTTCTCTAGCCTCTTGATCATCTTTCTCTAACTGTTTTCTATCAATATTAAAACGTTCTTCTGGCTTCAATCCATTCCTTTCAGAGTCCAAAAATTCTTTCATAGTTTTGTCACCTTTAGACATATTAGCAGAAGCGTCTAAATCATGTAAATTTTTAGAACTATTAGCAAACTCTTTTACTTCCTCTTTAGAAAAAAATGTAGACATTTCAATATCATTCAATTGCTCCTTTATAGAAACTGTATGATCTTTATGAACCGCTCCTGAACCTTTGTCTCTTCCTTTGTCAAAAAACTCACGAGCATCAGTTTTTAGAACTCTTTCTCCTTTTTTATTAGTAGTGAAGTTATCTTGCCATTTAGTGTATCTTTCTTGATAATCAACGTCTCTATTATGAGTTGCAAATTTTCCTTTTTCAAAATTTTCAGCAGTTTGAATATGTGCATCTTTTCGTAAATCTAGAGTTTGACCGTTGTTATCTTTAATAAACTCTTCACCTATTTGGGCAGCAAGTTGAAGTTGTACTTGTTCCCAAACTATATTTTCAATAGATTCTTGAAGGTATTCATTATTTTGTAATTTTTCTCTATCTATATCAAGCTGCTCTATGTGTTCAACAACATCCTTAAGGTTATTTTCTAAAGAATTTTCTATTTCAAGTAACTGTTCATAGTCAAAGTCAATTTCAGAACTTTGTAGTTCAAACGTTTTATTTTCGTTAGCCATAATAATCTCTCTAAATTATTGTATTCACTGATTTATTATACCATTTCAGGATTTGATTTGACAAGTTTAAAAAACTTCGTCCTCTTGGACGAAGTTCATGCTTCTACTATTATCACCAAAACCAGCCATCATTGTCTTCAATGGCTTGGGCTTCCTTACGTTTGCGTGGTCCTGTTCCGTACATTTCGGCTTCGATTTCTTCCTTAGTTGGCAGGATAGAGGCAAGGATGATGTAGATTATCACACCAATTCCAAAATTTGCTACGGTAAAAATGGCGAAGAGAAAGCGGACTAGGGTTACATCAAAATTCCACTTGTCTGATAGCCCAGCTAAAACTCCTGACACCATACGATTTCGTCTCATTTTATAAAATTTTGTATTCATGATTGTTTCCTCTTTCGGTATTCTTACAAGTAGTATAGCATGAAACAGGTTCACAAACATCAGTCCTTAGGCCGATTTAAGATGACGAGTTTGCCACGGCAGACGCCACAGCGATAGCGTTTTGTATCAACCTTCCTCTTGCGTTGATAGCGTTGCTGGCAGTATTGGCACTGATAGACTAGGTAGGTATTTTGGTCTTTTAAAGGGGGAACAAAGCGCAGTCCATCCACTTCTTTCAAAAGTTCCTTAAAATCTCGGTCCTTATGTCGATACCCCTTTTGCTGAAAATACAGGTGGTAGTGACAGAGTTCATGGCGCACGATCTTCCGAAAAACCTCCAAACCAAGTTCATTATAGACCTTGGGATTAAAATCCAAATGCCCATCCTTGGGGAAAAAACGCCCACCTGTCGTTCGCAGACGAGAATTCCACTGGGCTTGGTGCGTGAAAGGTCTACCAAAGTCTTCGAGTGAAACAGACTGAACATACTCAGTTAGATTCATTTGGAGCTAGGAGCGACAAATTGACTTTTTCACGTTCAGTATCGATTTTCTTAACCCAAACCGTTACCAAATCTCCGACTGACACCACTTGGCTGGGATGTTTGATATATTTACGACTCATATGGGAAATATGAATCAAGCCGTCCTCGTGAATCCCGATATCAACGAAGGCACCGAAGTCAACGACATTCCGCACCACACCTTCCAGTTTCTGGCCGACTTTCAAGTCCTTGATATCCAGTACATCTTGACGGAGAACAGGTGCATCAAAAGAGTCACGAAAATCACGACCTGGTTTGAGAAGGTCAGCAATGATATCTTTAAGGGTTTCTGGACCAAGATTCAGTTCCTGTGCCATCTCCTTAACTGAAAGGGACTTAAGCTTACTTTGTGCTTCTTCATTCAAGTCCTTGATATCCAAGCGTTTGAAGAGTTCCTTAACCGCAGCATAGTTTTCTGGGTGAACTCCTGTATTATCAAGGATATTGCTACTTTCCGGGATACGGAGGAAACCGGCAGCCTGTTCAAAGGCTTTGGCACCGAGACGAGGAACCTTCTTGATTTGAGAACGTGAAGTGATTTTTCCTTCTTCCTCACGGTATTTGACAATATTTTCAGAAATGGTTTTATTTAGTCCAGCTACGTGGGAAAGAAGAGCTGGGCTGGCTGTATTGACATTGACACCGACTTGGTTAACTACGGTATCGACGACAAAGTCCAGACTCTCAGACAGTTTCTTCTGACTGACATCGTGCTGGTATTGGCCTACACCGATTGACTTAGGATCAATTTTAACCAATTCAGCAAGCGGATCTTGCAAACGTCGAGCGATAGAGATAGCAGAGCGTTTTTCAACGGTTAATTCTGGAAACTCCTGACGAGCAAGTTCGCTGGCAGAATAGACTGAAGCGCCACTTTCATTTACGATAACATAGCTGACTTCTGGAAAATCTTTCAGAACTTCCGCCACAAAGGCTTCACTTTCACGACTGGCCGTCCCATTTCCGATAGCAATAATTTCCACGCCATATTGACCAATCAAGTCCGACAAATCTTTCTTGGCTTCTTCAATTTGACGAGCGGAGGCTGGTTTAACAGGATAAATGACCTGGGTCGTCAGCATTTTTCCTGTTGCATCTACGACAGCAAGCTTGGCACCTGTACGAAAGGCAGGGTCAAATCCTAAAACCACGCGCCCTTTCAGTGGAGCAACCAAAAGGAGATTACGCAGGTTGTCTGAAAAGAGTTGGATAGCTCCTTCTTCTGCCTTTTCAGTTAATTCTGTCCGAATGCGTCGCTCGATAGCAGGCAAGACCTTTTTCTTAACTGACTGTTGAACAACTTCATCTATATAGGCATTTTTCACCTTGAAACGAGCAGCAAAGAAAGCAAGAATACGATCCGTCGCATGTTCAAAGCCAACTTTCAAGATGCCTAATTTTTCCCCACGATTGAGAGCCAAGGTACGATAACCCTGCATATTGCCAACAGTCTCTGAGAATTCGTAATAAATCTGAAAAACTTGTTTTTCATCGAGACTTTCATCTTTGACTTGCGAAGTGATTTTAGAGTGTCTCAGCACTTCCTGATAGGTCAGTGAACGCAAAGTCACATCTTCCGATAGGGCTTCTACCAAGATATCAACTGCACCAGCCAAGGCTTCTTGACCAGTCGCAAATCCTTCACAGACAAACTTCTCAGCTTCTTTCTCTAAGCCATCTACGTTTTGCAAAATCAAGCGAGCAAGAGGAAAGAGTCCAGCTTCTCGGGCAATAGTTGCCTTGGTCCGACGCTTTTCCTTATAAGGAAGGTAGAGTTCTTCTACATCTGCTAATTTCTCAGCTGTCAGGATAGCTTCTTCCAATTCCTTGGTTAGTTTGCCTTGTTCTTGTATCTTAGCTAAGACAGCTTCCTTGCGGTCATTGAGATTAGTCAGACTTTTATCCAGGTCGATAATGGCCTTAATCGCCACCTCATCCAAACTACCAGTCATGTCCTTTCGATAACGCGCGATAAAGGGAATTGTCGCCCCCTCAGCCGTCAAACTTAGAACAGTATCGATTTGCTTTAAGGTTACTCCCAAATCTTGGGAGATTTTTTCATATTTTTTATCCATAAACCTATTATACCATAAGGGACAACTCTTGTTTCGCCTTACCTGTTTTTGCATCTTTGATTATCAAAATAATCCCTTTTCCGCAAAATAATAGTATAATAGAGGTAACATTTAGAAAAGAGGTAGGCCCATGGCTGTTAAATTTACAAAAACGGATGATTTGGACAAGATGTTTGAAGAATTCGCCAAACTTCCTGACTTAACACAAGTCACTTTCCCAGATGACAAAGACAAAAAAGAAAAAGTTGAGAAGAAAAAATAGATGACTGTTTTCCAATCTCTTCCTCCTAGTGTATTACAAGCGGGGGCTATTTTTCTCTCCATCATGATTGAAGCCCTTCCTTTTGTTCTAATTGGGAGTCTCATTTCAGGCTGGATTGAAGTCTATATCACACCTGATAAAGTTTATGAGTTTCTTCCTCGCAATCGTTGGGGGAGAATCTTTTTTGGTACCTTCATTGGCTTCCTCTTTCCATCCTGCGAATGTGGAATCGTTCCGATTATCAATCGTTTTCTGGAAAAGAAAGTGCCCAGCTACACGGCCGTTCCTTTTCTGGTGACTGCTCCCATTATCAATCCTATCGTTCTTTTCGCCACTTATTCCGCCTTTGGCAATTCAATAAAACTTGCCTTCTTGCGAGCGCTGGGAGCCATTGTGATTGCTTTGGTGCTTGGGATTTTCCTAGGATTTTTCTGGAAGGAACCCATTCAAAAAGGGAATCCTATTGCTTGTCATGAACATGACTTTTCACACTTGAGTACCTCTAGAAAAGTGTTTCAGGTCTTTATACAAGCTATTGATGAGTTTTTCGATATGGGGCGTTACTTGGTCTTTGGCTGTCTCTTTGCGGCTATCGTGCAGGTCTATGTCCCGACTCGGATCTTGACCTCTATCAGCGCAAGTCCAGTCCTTGCGATTCTCTTGCTCATGTTTTTAGCCTTTCTCCTCTCTCTTTGTAGCGAAGCGGACGCCTTTATCGGTGCTTCTCTCCTCTCGAGCTTCGGCCTAGCGCCAGTCCTTGCTTTTCTGGTCATTGGCCCCATGCTTGATATCAAAAATCTCCTCATGATGAAACACTATCTCAAAGCACGCTTCATCTGGCAATTCATGGGCATCGTGACAGTGCTTGTCTTGCTTTATTCTTACATGTTGGGGGTGATGCTATGATCCGATTTATCATTCTACTAGGTTATTTTGCTCTGACCCTTTATCTGCAGCTATCTGGCAAGCTCAGTCACTACATCAACCTCCACTATTCCTATCTAGTCTATATTTCCATGCTCCTTTCTCTTCTATTGGCTCTGGTCCAATTCTACATCTGGATCAAGAAAATCAATTCTCACAGCCATTTGGAAAGTCGTCAAGCTAGACGAATCAGCATCCTTTTACTGTCACTACCTCTGTTGATTGGAGTTGCCTTTCCTACCGTAAGTTTGGACTCGAGAACCGTTTCTGCTAAGGGATACCATTTCCCACTTGCTGAGGGAATCGACACAGCCATTCAGGCAAGCGAAGGAACATCCAGTCAATACCTCAAACCCGATACCAGCACCTATTTTTCCAAATCTGCTTATGAAAAGGAAATGAGGTCTACAGCTGATAAATACCTCTCCCAATCAACCATTCAGGTTACAGATGAAAACTATATGGAGGTCATGGAAGTTCTCTATGACTATCCTCAGGAGTTTGAAGGAAAGAAAATCGAATTTACAGGCTTTGTTTATAACGATCCTAGCCATCCAGATAGCCAGTTCCTCTTTCGCTTTGGCATCATCCACTGTATCGCTGACTCTGGTGTATATGGACTCTTGACCAAGGGGAACTCACGCCAGTATCCTGATAATACCTGGATTACCGCTAGGGGAACCCTGACCCTCCACTACCATAAAGAACTCAGACAAAAACTCCCAACACTGGAAGTTGAGAGTTTCACCAAAGTAGACAAACCAGAAAATCCTTACGTCTATCGTGTGTTTTAATAAAAAGTAGCCTTTGCAGGCTACTTTTTATTATTTAGCAATTTTCTAACCTCTTTAGCACCAATCTGATCGCCTGCCTTTTCAAAAAGAGCGATAGCTTGTAAAAAATATTCATGTGATTCTTCAGGATTTTGTATCGAACCAATCTCTCCTAAACCTCTATAGGCACAAGCTTGGGCAATCAAATCATCTGTTTGCAAAGCTTGTTTTAAGGACTGTTCCATATACATGAATGCTTCTACTACTTTCCCTAGCTTTAATCGTAAATAACCTTGCTCATAATTGTTAATAGAAGATTTGAGAGAATCCTCTGTAAAAGCTTTTTCAATGATTTTTTGCTCTTTTTCGATATAGAAAAGGGCCGTTAGAAATTCATTCATTTCACGATAAACCATGGCTAACTGATGATAGCCTATATGTTCATGTTCTGGGTCACTTTTAGTTCGTGCTAAGTCTATGTAACGCTGATAGATACTTAAGCACTCGTTGTAATTTTGTTCTTCAAGATAAATATATCCCATCAAATTTAACAAACTAAAATCTGTGCAAGTTTCCAATAAAAAATCAGCTTCAACTAATTTTTTAGCCTCATTAATCTTACCCTCAAACAATAAATCCCATGCTTGATTCATACATATCCTCCTGCATCTTACGTTGTATAGAAATCTATTGACAAATCGCTATCAGACTCGTATTTTTTCCAAGCTAAACTGAAGCCATAATAATCTTCAAATTCAGGGTGCCAGTCATAATAAAGTGGGACACGACTATACTTTCTCGCTACAACTTCGTCTTCAAATTCTGGAGACTCCCCTGCAGTAATACCAAATTGAAGACCATTTAGTTCCCAAGTATTTCCCCAAACGTTTTCATCAGAGAGAACATCGATCCATCTCGAGGCATCAATATCAAAATCTGCACATAATTCCAGTTCATAGAATCTTCTACAGTTAATTTCTGAAGGCTTTATATATAGGGCGCTATCAACTAGGTATTTTTTATCTTTGACTTGAATCTGTGTGATTTTCATTGAAATAGGAACTCCATTTAATTCTAACCAGAAATAGCCCAAAGGAGTTTTGATACTATAATATGTTTGCTGAGAGTTGGGGTTAGTGTTTTTAGAGCAAACATCTAGAATTTTTCCCAGCTTTATTAAATTTCTACAAACGATTTTCGAAGTGATTGGGTCAAAATGTGAATACCTACGAATGACACGTTTTAACTTTTCAACAGGAAAAGTGATATCCTTTGGTAGGGCATGATACTTCTGTACAACTAAAGCAGTTTTTTCAGTATTTTCCTTCCCGACTGGGACAATAACAGCGTGTCCTATATGGATATTTGGGTCATCACAGATATAAGTATAACCGTTCCCTCCCTCCTGAAACTCAACCACAACAAGATTTAACTCTTGATCTGGATCAAAGAGAGGCTCTACCTTTTCTACTTCTTGGCGCTCATAAAAAGTAAAGCGATCTCTCTCCCCGTCTTCGCCAAAAACCATGAAACTGCCACACTCGGGGCACTTCCACATATAAAATGATGCTTCAGAAATATCATCATAAGAAATTTTATTATGGTCGTCAGCTTTATTTATGATTTCTTCAAACAACTCATCCGAATAAACTGAATAAGCATTTGGATCGGGCGCTCTGTGGTCATTCATTGCTTGCCCACATTTACATGTCCATTTACCCATAAAAAACCTCAGTCGTGACCCAATTCTTCAAGGAAAAATTGATTGAGAGCTTTCCACTCTTTCTTTTCCTCTCTAACACTTTGAACGTATGCATCCAACTCTTTGATATTTTTTATGATGTAGTATTGGATCGGCATAATCGGATCAATTTCCATACCTTCAGGTCCCTTTACTTTGATATCAAGTAATCTTGATACATGCTCTTTCATCTCATCAGGAAGCAATTCTTTGACCAAATCGTCAAATAAAATTGGAGGAACAGAATGGTATTTTTCGATCCAACGACAGGCTAAAATAGGACGCAGCGCATAGAAATACTTTTTAGGTTTGACCTTGTCTCCTGAAAGATACTTATTCATTTGAGTTCTTGCAGTGTTCAAGTAATGGTGGAGCATTTTTTTCTCAGAAAAATACTGGTTGGCAAGTGGACGTATGCGCTCGATAAAATCCGTTTGTTGATAAACAATTGGAGACTGTAACCATTCAAATAGTGTTGGATTTGACTTATAAAGGAGTTTTAAAGTCTTGTCTAAATCCCAGCCACTCACATCCCAAGTATCGTCAATTGGTAGCTCGATAACATCGCGCTGTTCATTCAAACGGAGATAAAATTCTTGCTTGTGTTTGTAGATAAATCGCACATCAAAGTCACTATCAGGAGACTCAAATCCCCAAGCACGACTACCAGACTCAATAGCCCATAAAACTCTGACATCGAAATCACGCTCAATTTCTGCTAATTTTTCCGGTACCAAAACATTCATTTCTTCTTGCGTTTGCATTTATAACCTCTTATTATTTATGCTGCTTCTCCAGCTCGATCATTAATGAGTTCAATTGTTTGGACAATATTACGAAGTATAGGGAGTTGGTGTTGAAAGAGTAGTTGAACTGAACCATACGATTTAAACGGTTCTTGTGTTAAAACTTTGGTCTCCAAGCAACCATTCTCTACAATGTAATCTACAATCAATTTCACAAAGGAAATCTGCTTGGCATTGAGACTCTCATCCGATAAAAATTTAGAAAAAACTTGATTGGCAGCCTCTCTATCTAAACCAATAATCTCACGAACCAATCTAGGAATTGCCTTATTTTCATAATGTTGTTGGTAATCTGACTTGCTACCTAATTTTTCCCATAGCAATGTTTCAAGTGCAAGTAAATCTTGAGAGGTCAATTTTTCATTATGGTATAACTTAGAAATTGCTTCATCATCTAGATGAGTTTTCAAATAATGTTCAACTTTTTCATTATAAGATCGCAGGTCATTGACTTGTAAATATGGCTTAGTATCATGGACAGTGGAAAGAATGTGATCATCAAAATTGACATAATAGACTTTTCGGCTCGTTTTATCTAAGAATTGCAATAAATCTCTTAGAGAAAGGCGGATTTTTTCAAGTTCAGACAAACTAACTTCTTCCCAAAATTCAGGTTCTTGTACTTTCCTGATAATTTCAGCCTGTGCAAAAACTTGTGGTATATTGCCAACCCTAGCAAGGGCTTTAGCTGTTTTCATAACTTGAGATATATGGGCAGTTGCTGGCTTAGCCAACAGTTGTCCTAACTGTATCTGAAACAACCATAAATCAAATCGTCTCGCCATCTCATCCCCTTTATTTTCTTCAAAAAGAAGAGGAGAAAGATTTTTCTGGATTGTTTCACTTGTAACGGTCGTTAGATTTTGCCAATTTTCCAACTTTCTGTAAGTATAAACTGTATCTAAGACCATACGAACCCTAAAGTCTAACTCATTTAAGCTCACCATACGTCCGTGAAGTTCTGTTACGAGTTGTTGACGGTATTCTCTAGCAAACTGATTATCTTGATAATGAAGTCCCTGCAATTCTCGAATCAAGTCCACCTTGATGTTAAACAAACGTTGAGTCAGAGAAACAATGTGACGACCATCTCCTTCTCTTGGATCAGCTTTGAAATATTCAAAATTATCGCCATAATCAAATACCAAGAAATTTTCCTTATCCTGCTCAGGGCCAAATAAATCTTTACAAAGACGGGTTCCACGGCCAATCATCTGCCAAAACTTGGTTTTAGAGCGCACTTTCTTGAAAAAGATTAAATTAACAACCTCAGGTACATCAATACCTGTATCCAACATATCAACAGATATTGCGATTTGAGGGGGCTTCTCCTTAATTTTAAAATCATCAATTAAGGTTTGATAATGTTTAATGCTATAATCAATCACTTGAGCATAATCGCTTCCTTTTTCAGGATAGCGTTCGTTAAAAATATCTCTGATGTATTCAGCGTGTCGATGGTTCTTAGCAAAGATAATGGTTTTACCAATTTCGTCACCTGAAGCTGTCTGAATTCCCCTTGTCATTAGTTCATCTAGAACAATTTTGACTGTTTTTCTATTGAAAATAGAGGTATTAAAATCCTCAGGATCAATATCTTTCTCAGAACTACCATCTTCAAATTGGCTATCAAAATATTCTTTTTCGTCTTGGGATAAATCATCGTAATGTAGACCATCCGTTGGTAGTTTTAACTTAGTTTCAATCGAATGATAAGCTACTAAATAACCATCTTTTACAGCCTCTTCCAGATCGTATGCATATGTTGGAACACCATTCTCCAAGTTAAAGAAACCATAGGTATTTTTATCCAAATCTTGACGCGGAGTGGCAGTTAATCCTACAATCCTTGCATCAAAATAATCAAAAATTGATTTGTATTTCTGATAAATAGAACGGTGAGATTCATCAATTATGATGAGATCAAAGTGCCCAACAGTAAAGGGTCGTTGATTTACTTCTTCTTGATCGCTGATCGCTCCTATCATGGTCGGATAGGTTGAAAAAACCATACGACTAGATCGAGCACTATCTTTATCCTCTAAGAAATTACAAACTGAAAGATCTGGAAGTAATTTCCTAAACGAATCATAAGCTTGCTTAACTAGGGAAGTTCTATCAGCTAAAAAAAGAACATTTTTTACCCAGTTATGACGCGAAAGGATATCAACTAGGGAAACCGCTGTACGGGTTTTCCCAGACCCAGTTGCCATGACTAAGAGTGCCTGTCTCCGATTATTGGAGAATGCTTCACAGACACTTGTAATCGCATGTTTCTGATAATGACGTCCAGAAATGTCGTCCCTAATTTTGCTAGAAATATCCTCGAGTGGTTTTTGCAAGTGACGTCTGTCCATCAAAAGTTGCAACTTCTCTTGAGAGTAGAACCCTGCAATCTGTCGACGATTAACACCATCAAGTATGTAGTGCTTTAAACCATTGGTAATAAAGCAAATTGGCCGATAGCCGATTTGTTTCTCAAGAACTTCAGCATATTCCTTGACCTGCACCTCCCCTACTTCTGGATTCACAGATGCCTTTTTGGCCTCAACAATTGCTAGAATTTTCCCATTTTTACCATAAAGGACATAGTCACAGTACCCAATTCCTGTACCATGCTTCAAACCATGAACATCTACCTCAACACGACAGTTTTCTTCAAATGTCCAACCTGCTAAACGGAGATCGATATCTATAAAGAGTTTTCTTGTCTCTGCTTCAGATAGTTGATCGATATGGAAAGATACATCTTGCCGTAGAGCCGCTGTTTCACGTTTTTCAGTATAAGTCTCTTGAATTGCTAGGGACTGACTAGCCATCTGTTCATCGAAATCAGGAAGAGCTGGCAAACTGTTTTGTAATTCCGCCATAGATTGTGGCGTTTCTCGAAACTTGATGTTTGCTGAAAGTGGCAATAACTGCTCGTCGAAATAACGCTCCACAAACTCATTACTGTAGCAGTAATCAATAAAATTAACAAACTGATACAAATGATGCAAAGCTAAAATCGCTTCTCTTTCCTTAATTTCTCCACCATGTGCAGCATGATTTCCCCATCGAATTAAAAGAACAATCTGCCTATGGAGCTCAGGATCCACAATCTCTCTAAAATCATCATCCCATACCAAAGAAGATAAGGTGGCACGATAGGGAGCTTCTAAATATGAATCGTGACTATATATCCAATGAACAGCCTGCTCCAAAGCACGGCGTGCCATAAAAGCAGTAGCTACAGTAGATGTCGCGATCATATTCTCAGCTTCTATACAAGGCTTCGAAAAAGATTCATACTCTTCGTTATTTAAAAGAAAATCAAAATTTCCCATTTTTCTCTCACTTTGAATAAATAGATAGCTATATTATACTAGATTTCAAGCTATTTCTCCACAGTTTTATAACGATCTCACAAGCAAATTGTGATTTGTCGACCTGAGCTACAAAGTCTGCGAATTCGTTTTGGAGGGAAAGAGGGGGGAGGGGGATGGTTAATTCTTCAATCTGATTTTTTGTTATCGCTTGACGAGTAGCACCTGAACTTTCTCCTATTTTCTGTATCAAACTCTTAAACTCGGAAGTTATTAGAAGTTGATTTAAAAATATTGGTGATAATAAGTGCTTCTTACAACGAATTATAGAAACGTGCTGATTAACTCTCGCAGGCAAAATAATTTGTGGAACAATACAACAACGAGATACAGATGCACCTGTAATATTCAGCAAAACATCGTCAGATTCAACAATTACATTATTTAATTTATTAGCCTGAACATTAGTTAAATAAGCTAAATCTTTGAAAATAAACTTACCATCATATACATTCATACTTCTAATGAGCGCTATCCCTTCGTTGACATAACTTTCTCTTCCTCCTCTAGGTGTAGCACCTGAACCAATTTTTAATGTTAATTTTGATAATCTATGCTTTTCCCAACCCATTTCATTCAAAACAGGATCTCCAAACATCTCGTTAAATCGGGATTTGCAGTTAAGAGATGAATTTCTGATGGGAATGTTTGACATTACTTTGGTTGACCATAGCATAGGCTAAGGTTGTGTCAATTTTGCTGTGACCTAGCAGTTTTTGGACTTGTTCGATAGGCATTCCCTTATCAATTGCCTTTGTTGCTAGTGTCCTTCTAAATTTATGTGGGTGAACTTTTTGGATTCCAAGCTTTTGACCTAACTTTCTTAATCGAATCTCAACACCAGCTATTCCGAGTCTCTGGGCTTTTCCAAGCAAGGTAACAAAAAGAGCTGGATGATTATCTTCCCTGCTATTGATATAGTTCTTTAAATGGATTTTCGTCCGAGCATCAAAGTAAACAGGCCTCTCCTTTTTACCTTTCCCAAATACAACACATTCACGATTTTCAAAGTCAATCTCTGAGCGATTCAGTTGCACAAGTTCTCCCACGCGCATTCCTGTTGAAGCTAGTAGATCGATCATTGCTAAATCCCTTAAGTTTTCACAATTGTCTCGCATGATTTCAAGATGTTCATCAGTATAAGTTTCTTTCACAGTTTGTTCGGTCTTAATCTTTTTTATCCGTCGAATAGGATTTTTGATGATATATTCCTCCTGCTCAAGCCAGGCAAAAAACGAAGACAAGATGCGTCGGATATTGTCCAAATTTGCTTTACTGCAATCTTTTTCTGACTGATACTGTGCTAGATAACTTCTCAAATCATCTGTTGTCAGTTGTGTTACAGACTGCTTTATGCTTGTAAATAAATTTTCAATAGTCCTTTGATAATAACGAATCGTTTTTGCGCTACAACCCTCCACCTGTTTAGCAGTAATAAACAAGGCTAACAAGGAATTATTCGTATACTTCTGTTGATTTACACCATTCACTAAATGGCGCTCTAAACTCTCCCGCAATGCTAGTAATTGTGAATTGTTTAAAAGGGGTAGCATTTCTTGAATGATGATTGTCACTTTTGTTTCCATATATTCTCACTTTCATTATTTCAATAAAAAGAGACAATATTAGTTTTCTGAATTACAGAATTCTAATACTGTCTGTTTATCTATTTTTTTCTTATAGGATTTAAACATCCAAGCTTAATTGTTGCCATTAACACTAAATGAATGTTCAGAAATCCATTTGGTGTAGCTAGATAACCTTTCATCTGTTAAGGATTCTACTGCGATAGTTACACACATATCGACCGCTTCTTCAACTATTACAGAAAAACGATAACCATTTAACTGTAGAAATTTCACCAAAACGAAGAAAGCAGTTCGTTTATTAGCGTTGGCAAAAACATGCTTCTTGATCAATTGGACAAATAGTATCGTTGCCTTATCAAAAATTGTTGGATAAAGAGGTTTACCGAAGACAAATTGTTCTGGTAAATTGACAATCATATTTAAGGCAGAAGGACTAACCGTTTGAATTTTTTCATTAGGTGAATACCGTTGAATTGCTAAAGCATTGATTTTTTCAATTTGCCTTTCTGTTAGATAGACTGTCATTTTTCCACCAAAGCTTTGAAAACATCATCGTATTCGTCAAAAATTTTGTCCAAATTTAAGTCAAAGGCATCATCAGATACATAAGAAATCTGATGTCCAGACTCTTCGGGAGTAAAGATAATTTCACCACTTGGTAACAATTTTGCTTCGTATTTAACACCACTTGGAATATTGAATTCGCTTGGAATGGTGATGGTGATTGAATTTCCTTGTTTTCTTGTTTTTACTACCATCTGATTTCCTCCTTTGAAGTATTATAACAAATAATTACCGTAATTACAATGACAAAATATCAGCCAAAATACTCTTGCATGAGAGATTTCTTCAAAGTTTCAAGTTCTTCTAGTGATTTTTGAATTGCCAATTGTGATTTGTCAACCTGAGCCACAAAGTCTGCGAACTCGTTTTGTAGGGAAAGAGGGGGGAGGGGGCACTTAAATTTAGAAATTTGAGATTTATTAACTTTAGGCAAATTAGTTCTACTTGAAAACGATAAAATAAAGTTCAAAAAATAATCACTTCTTAACACATGAGCTAGAAATATCCTATTCATTTTTTCTTCAACTGTTAGAATTGGATAGGCGTCTGCTGAACAAACTCCCATAAAATCAGGAAGAGCTACTTTATTTAAATTTGGCCTAATCTTACTATAAATAATGTGTTTCTTAGTAAATAAATACTTTCCACTACTGATTTGATCTTCTCCTACTGTTCTATAACCTATAAGTTTTCCGGTGTTTTTTTCAATACTATCTATTCCAATGTGTGGTGAATCTATGAAATTGGTAAAATCGTAAATCATTTTTGTATCAAATTTTGCAAACTCATTAAACGAAGCATAATCCCACTTAAATTCATTTAAAAATAAGTCACCAAACAATTCGTTAAATCGGGATTTGACAAGGTTTGAAAGTTCACTAAGTTGTTTATTTCTAA
>CAUSQY010000012.1:0-32956 GCA_963533645.1 uncultured Streptococcus sp.
TTTGGATAATAGGATTTTCTGGATCAATCCCATGGTTCATGTAGTCCACAAAAGCATCGTAGAGCTGGTCTGAGCTCGCTTGAGTTTGCAGAGTATTAAGTGTCTGAGCGATTTCTTGGATCGAAAAGACAGATTTGAGAGTAGTGATAGCAATCAAACGGGCAATTTGTTTACGTTGGTATTTTTTCTTGTCCGGCTTTGTCAGGTAACCATTTTTGACATAGTTATTAACCATGGATGCTGTTAGCCCCTTGTCTTTATCTGGAGAGATAGGAGCACAGACTTGATTGACATAAAGCAAAACCTGATCCAGATAGAGGTCAATGTTTGGAATTTCTGCCCATTTTGGGTAGGAAAAGGTAGTTTTCATTTCCAACTCCTTTTTATCTAGTTTTAATAACTAGATTATAAAATAATAAAAAACAAAAGTCAAGTTTCAACTGCTTGTAGAAAGCTTTAAATTATGCTATGATGAGAGAAACTAGTTAGAAATGAGGGGAAGAGATGGAGATTCGTTTAGCTTTTCCAAACGAAGTAGATGCGATTATGCAGGTGATGGAGGATGCCAAAAAGTGTTTAGCCAAGTCTGGTAGTGACCAGTGGCAAAATGGCTATCCAAATGCCGACATCATTATTGATGATATCATCTCTGGTCAAGCCTATGTGGCCTTGGAAGAGGGAGAACTGTTAGCCTATGCTGCTGTGACCAAGAACCCAGAGGAAGCCTATGAAGCCATTTATGAAGGAAGTTGGCAGGGGGAAGAATCAGAATATCTGGTCTTTCACCGTATCGCTGTGGCAGCAGATGTCCAAGGGCAGGGAGTTGCGCAGACTTTCCTAGAAGGCTTGATTGAAGGTTTTGATTATCTAGATTTTCGTTCAGATACGCATGCACAAAACAAGGCCATGCAGCATATCTTTGAAAAGCTGGGCTTCAGTCAGGTTGGAAAAGTTCCAGTTGATGGGGAACGTTTGGCCTATCAGAAATTAAAAAAATGACGCAGAAAAAGTACGCAAAAATGCTCTACCCGTCACCAATTGGAACCTTATCCTTAGTTGCTGACGAGCAATATCTCTATGGAATTTGGGTGCAGGACCAAACTCACTTTGAGAGGGGATTAGGGGATGAAACGATAGAAGAAGTTGATGGCCATCCTGTATTAGAGCAAGTTATTTCCTATTTAGATACCTATTTCGAAGGCAGTGTTCAGGATCTATCTGACTTACCTTTTGCTCCTATTGGAACAGATTTTGAAAAGCGAGTCTGGGCTTACTTACAGGCCATTCCTTATGGTCAGACAGTGACTTACGGACAAATAGCTCAAGACCTGCAAGTGGCTTCTGCCCAAGCGATTGGTGGAGCAGTGGGGCGTAATCCTTGGTCCATACTCGTACCCTGTCATCGTGTGCTGGGGTCAGGGAATCGCTTGACAGGCTATGCATCTGGAGTCGAAAAGAAAGCCTGGCTCTTGCAACATGAAGGTGCAGCATTTCAAGAAAAAAAAATAGAAAGAAAAGAAGATGTTAGAATTTATCGAATACCCAAAATGTTCAACTTGTAAGAAAGCAAAAAATGAATTGGATAAACTTGGACTGGAATACCAAGATGTCCACATCGTAGAAGAAACACCAAGTGAAGACGTGATTTTGAACTGGTTGGAAACTTCCAGTTTTGAAGTGAAACAATTTTTCAATACTAGTGGGATCAAATACCGCGAACTAGGCCTAAAAGATAAGGTGGGAAGTTTGTCAAAACAAGAAGCAGCCAAGCTTCTAGCCAGTGATGGTATGTTATTGAAACGTCCAATTTTGGTGGAGAATGGTGCTGTTAAACAAATCGGCTATAGAAAAACCTATGAGAACTTAGGTTTGAGATAGTTTTTATTTATCTCCTTGATAGGTAAAATATATAGCCTCCCTGTTTTAAAGTGTGATAAACTAGAAGATAGACAAAGTCTGAGTAGCCCGTAGCAAATAATTTGCTTGCGAGCAGAAGTATGATAGAATGAATCATTATCAGGAGAGGATGTTTTTATGACTGTTACAACATTTTTAGCATCAGATTGGTACCAAAGTTTGATGCAATTCATTCCGGACGGTAAGCTCTTTAGTTTGCGTTCGGTCTTTGATGGAATTCCAAGGATTGTCCAACAACTGCCTACAACCTTGATGTTGACGCTTGGAGGTGCACTCTTTGGTTTGCTACTTGCCCTGATTTTTGCCATTGTAAAGATCAATCGTGTTAAGATTCTATATCCCTTGCAAGCCTTTTTCGTCAGCTTCTTAAAAGGTACCCCAATCCTAGTTCAACTTATGTTGACCTACTACGGAATTCCTTTGGCACTGAAAGCTATCAACCAGCAATGGGGCACTGGTTTTAATATCAATGCGATTCCAGCGGCACTTTTTGCGATTGTGGCCTTTGCTTTTAATGAGGCGGCTTATGCAAGTGAAACGATTCGTGCAGCCATCCTTTCTGTTAACCCAGGTGAAATTGAGGCGGCACGCAGTTTGGGTATGACTCGTGCGCAAGTATACCGTCGTGTGATTATTCCAAATGCGGCGGTGGTAGCGACGCCGACTTTGATCAACTCCCTTATTGGCTTGACCAAGGGAACTTCTCTAGCCTTTAGTGCGGGTGTTGTGGAAGTCTTTGCCCAAGCTCAGATTTTGGGTGGTGCCGATTATCGTTATTTTGAACGCTTCATCTCCGTTGCCCTTGTTTATTGGGTAGTCAATATCGGAATTGAAAGCCTCGGTCGTTTCATCGAGAGAAAAATGGCTATTTCTGCACCCGATACAGTGCAAACAGATGTGAAAGGAGACCTTCGTTAATGATTAAGATTTCGAATTTAAGCAAATCCTTTTCAGGACAGACTGTCTTGGATCATCTGGACTTGGATATTCAAAAAGGTGAGGTAGTGGCTTTGATTGGTTCATCTGGAGCTGGGAAATCAACCTTTCTTCGTAGTTTGAACTACCTTGAAACTCCAGATAGTGGAACGATTCAGATTGACAATTTTAAAGTTGATTTTTCTCAGATTAGCCAAGAGGAGATTCTAACCCTTCGTCGCAAGTTATCTATGGTTTTCCAACAGTTTAATTTGTTTGAACGCCGAACTGCTCTTGACAATGTCAAGGAAGGTTTGGTTGTCGTTAAAAAATTATCGGACGAGAAAGCAACAAAAATCGCCAAGGAAGAGTTGGCTAAGGTGGGTCTTTCTGACCGTGAAAACCATTATCCTCGCCATTTATCAGGTGGACAAAAGCAACGGGTTGCCCTCGCGCGAGCGCTTGCTATGAAACCAGATGTCTTGCTCTTGGACGAGCCCACTTCAGCCCTTGACCCAGAGTTGGTCGGTGAGGTAGAGAAGTCTATTGCAGACGCTGCCAAGTCTGGTCAGACCATGATTTTGGTCAGTCACGATATGTCTTTTGTAGCCCAAGTGGCAGACAAGGTTTTATTCCTAGATAAAGGGAAAATCATCGAGTCTGGCACACCGGATGAAATCATCAATCATCCGAAAGAAGAACGAACAAAAGAATTCTTTGCTAGTTACAAACGGACTTATATTTGATATAATAGAAAAAGGAAAACTCAGTTAGTTGGACTAGCTGAGTTTACTCTTTAAAAAAGATAGAAACGAGAGAGATCATGCTACTGCATTTATTTTCTTTGTATTTCGAGAGTTTGATCTTAACGACCATCCTTGTCGTGATTTTTCTGGGGATTTGGATTGGATTGAGAGCTATGTCTGGTGTGGACAAGACAGCCAAGGCTCGTCAAGCTCATCTCTATGATATGATTATGATTGGAGTTTTGGTCGTTCCGGTGTTATCCTTTGCCGTCATGAGTTTGCTCTTGGTTTTCAAGGCATAATTCTTGCGTGACGAGCAAGAATGAGTTAGAATAAAGGTAGTTACAACAAGAAAGAAGGAATCGAAATGTACGATACGATTATTGTCGGTGCTGGACCTGCGGGAATGACCGCTGCCTTATATGCTGCTCGAAGCAATCTGAAAGTGGCTTTGATTGAAGGTGGTCTACCAGGCGGACAAATGAATAACACATCTGACATCGAAAACTATCCAGGTTATGCCAACATCAGTGGACCTGAATTGGCTGAAAAGATGTTTGAACCACTTGAAAACCTTGGAGTGGAGCATCTTTATGGCTATGTTGAAAATATTGAAGACCAGGGTGATTATAAGAAGGTAATCACTGATAATCAAGTTTATGAAACCCGTACTGTCATCGTGGCAACTGGGTCAAAACACCGTCTCTTGGGAGTTCCCGGAGAAGAAGAACTAAATAGCCGAGGCGTTTCCTATTGTGCGGTTTGTGATGGAGCTTTCTTCCGAGACCAAGACTTGCTCGTAGTCGGTGGTGGAGATTCAGCGGTAGAAGAAGCCCTCTTCTTGACTCGCTTTGCCAAGACTGTTACCATTGTTCACCGTCGCGACGAACTTCGTGCCCAAAAGGTTTTGCAAGACCGTGCTTTTGCAAATGAGAAAGTCAACTTTATCTGGGACTCTGTAGTCAAGGAAATCAAAGGTGAAAACCGAGTAGAATCTGTCATTTTTGAAAATGTAAAAACAGGTCAAGTGACAGAACAAGCCTTTGGAGGTGTCTTTATCTATGTTGGTTTGGATCCTGTTAGCGATTTTGTTAAGGATTTGAATATCCAAGACCAGGCAGGCTGGATTGTGACAGATAATCACATGAAAACTAGCGTTGATGGTATCTTTGCGGTTGGAGATGTTCGCCAGAAAGACCTTCGCCAAGTCACAACAGCAGTTGGAGATGGGGCTATCGCAGGTCAAGAAGCCTACAAGTTTATCACCGAACATAGTTAATACACTTCGAAAATCTCTTCAAACCACGTCAGCTTCGCCTTGCTTTAGCTATGGGTACTGACTTCGTCAGTTCTATCCACAACCTCAAAACAGTGTTTTGAGCTGACTTCGTCAGTCTTATCTACAACCTCAAAGCAGTGCTTTGAGCTGTCTACAGCTAGCTTCCTAGTTTGCTCTTTGATTTTCATTGAGTATAATCATAAAAAAGTTTCCAATCAGATGACTGGAAACTTTTTTATAGTCTATTTCGGAAAACTTCGTACATGAGAATGGCTGCAGCAACACTGGCATTGAGGCTTTGAACATGTCCATTCATCGGAATGGTAATCATTTCATCGACCTGTTTTTTGATGTTGCTAGAGATGCCTTTTCCTTCATTTCCGATGATGAGGGCGATTTTCCCTTTTGTATTCCACTTGTGGCAAGGGGTACCGTTCATATCCGTTCCGAAGGTCCAGAAGCCTTCATCCTTGAGTTTATCTAAGGTTTGACTGAGGTTGGTCACTCGGGCAATCGGTACATGCTCAATAGCACCAGTAGCCGTTTTGGAAACGACTGGAGTTACACCGACAGCTCGGTGCTTGGGAATGATGACACCTGAAACATTGGTCGCGTCAGCGGTTCTTAAGATAGAACCTAGATTATGAGGATCAGTTAACCCATCCAGAATCAATAGCAAAGGATTTTCTTCTTGACGCGTTTTGGCAAGAATGTGTTCTAGCTCGCTATAGGCAAATTCAGAGACTCTTAGGACAAATCCTTGATGGACAGCGCCTTCGGTCATTTCAGAGAGAGATTTTTTTGAGGTCCAAGAGATGGAGACTTTTTTCTCAGCAGCCAGTTCCTTGACTTTCTCAACATTCTTACCTCTTAGATCTTCTTGGAGGTAAAGTTTATTTCCAGTGTTTGCAAGGAGGGCTTCTGTAACGGCGTGGACGCCATAGACAATATCATTTGTTTTCATGCCTCTATTATAACACAAAACCCCGTCTTGCAACGGGATTTTCTTTATTCCAGAATCAGTAAACCATCTTTAACTGCAAATGGGTCTTTTTCATTGATACGATCGTAAAACATGATTCCGTTTAGATGATCAATTTCATGTTGGACAACGATGGAGTTGTATCCTTTAAGCTTGATGCGGTGTTTTTCGCCATCTTTGTCAAAGTAATCAACAGTGACACGGGCATGACGGACTACATAGCCAGGTACGTTTCGGTCAACAGACAGGCAACCTTCTCCTTCGCCAAGAGCAGCGTCCTGAACAGAGTGAGAGACAATTTTTGGATTGTACATAATAGCTTGCAAGTCGTAGGCTTCCTGTGGAGTTTCACCTTCTTCCACAATATTTGGCACTAAAACAGCGATTATGCGTTTTGAGATATCCAGCTGGGGAGCAGCAATGCCAACACCACCACGGAGTCCCATTTTCTCAGCCATAACAGGATCCTGAGAATGTTTGAGGAATTGCATCATTTTTTCGCCAAGGATGATATCTTGATCACTCAATGGAAAAGTCACCTCCTCAGCAACAGCGCGCAGAGTTGGATTTCCCTCACGGATAATATCTTTCATATCAATTAAATGAGCAGCTTTGGTAATACGTTCTATAGCAGACATTTTCTCTCCTTTCATTACCTCTACATGATAACACAAAATAGGCGAGAAAGAAAGTCGCAGAAGTTCCTAAAAAATAATATAATAAACGGTATTCCTCTTTTGTCTGTGGTATAATAAAAGAAAAGACTTGCATACGAAAGCAAGGGAGAATGCAGATGGAAAAACGACAAGATAGACGGTCTCATGGACCTATTGATGGATTGTTGGAGAGAAGTATTGGGTTCTTTCGGAATTATAAATCCTGGACCAATGCCCAATTTATTACGGTGTTGCTGCTTGCAGTTGTCTTATCTATGGGACTAAATTTGCTGGTTCGATCAGTACAAGGTAGCAAGGGAACGAGTACTAGTAGCCAAACTCTTGATTCTGCTAGGACATCTGGTCAATCCAAGGAAGATCAGTCTGGTGAAACGACGGCACGTATCATGGCAAATGGTGACCTTCTCTACCATATCCCCATCTACCGAACAGCTCTCAAAGAAGATGGGACCTATGATTTCCATGAGAATTTTGAGTATGTAAAGCCCTGGCTCAAACAAGCGGATTTAGTGATTGGTGACTTTGAAGGAACGGTGAATAAGGACCACTACTTGGCAGGTTATCCTCTTTTTAATGCACCTGGTGAGGTGATGGATGCGATCAAGGATGCAGGCTATCAAGTTCTAGACTTGGCCCACAATCACATCCTAGATTCTCAGATAGAGGGAGTGGTCTCAACGGCTCAAGCTATTGAAAAGGCTGGAATGACACCCATCGGTGTCTACACACATGAATCCCGTGACCAAGCCCCTATAGTCATCAAGGAAGTCAATGGTATCAAGGTAGCTCTCTTGGCTTATTCCTATGGCTTTAATGGCATTGAACAATCTATTTCCCAAGAGGACTATAATCGCTATCTTTCTGACTTAAACGAAGAAAAGATGAAGGCAGAAATCGAGCGTGCAGAGAAGGAAGCGGATATTACTGTCATCATGCCTCAGATGGGAATTGAGTACCAGCTAGAACCAACTGAAGAACAGAAAACACTTTACCACAAGATGGTGGAATGGGGAGCTGATATTATCTTTGGAGGGCATCCTCACGTCGTTGAACCTGCTGAAACAGTTGAAAAAGATGGTGACAAAAAACTGATCATCTATTCCATGGGGAATTTCCTCTCAAATCAGCGCATTGAAACCATGCAAGACGAGGAAAATGCCAAGTGGACGGAGCGCGGTGTTCTCATGGATGTGACCATTAAGAAAAAAGATGGCAAGACTAGGATTGAAACTGCCAAAGCGCATCCGACTTGGGTCAATCGAACACCCAAAGGAACTTACTCTCCAGAAGGCTATCCGCTCTTCCTCTATCAGACCTATATCCTAGAGGACTTCATCGAGGGAGGCAGTCACCGTGACAAGTTGGACGAGGCAACCAAGGAACGAATTGACACGGCCTATAAAGAAATGAATGAACATGTAGGGTTGAAGTGGTAGGTGCTCACCCTAAAGGAGATATGATGACGATTAGATTAATTGCAACAGACATGGATGGAACCTTGCTAGACCCGAGAGGTCAGCTAGATCTGCCCCGCTTGGAAAAGATTTTAGATCAGCTGGATCAAAGGGATATCCGTTTTGTCATTGCGACGGGGAATGAAGTTCACCGTATGAGGCAATTGCTAGAACACTTGGCGAGTAGAGTAGTTCTAGTAGTTGCCAATGGGGCACGTATTTTTGAAAACAATAAACTGATTCAAGCACAGACCTGGGATGATGCTATGGTTGACAAGGCTTTAGCTCATTTTAAAGGGAGAGAGTGCCGAGATCAGTTCGTCGTCACTAGTATGAATGGGAGTTTTGTCAAGGAAGGAACGGTTTTTACAGACCTGGAAAAATTTATGACTCCAGAGATGATTAAAAAACTCTATCAAAGGACCAATTTTGTGGATGAGCTAAACTCAGACCTCTTTGGAGGAGTATTAAAGATGAGCATGGTCGTTGGAGAGGAACGTTCTAGTTCTGTTTTGCAGGAAATCAATGACCGCTTTGATGGTCGTGTAAGAGCCGTTTCCAGCGGTTATGGGTGCATTGACATCCTCCAAACTGGTATTCATAAGGCTTGGGGATTGGAAGAATTACTCAAGCGCTGGAATTTACAATCGGAACAAATCATGGCTTTTGGTGATAGCGAAAATGATGTTGAGATGTTGGAGATGGCTGGAATAGCCTATGCTATGGAAAATGCAGCTGATGAGGCCAAGGCAGTTGCAACTGCCCTAGCTCCAGCTAACAGTCAAGGGGGCGTTTATCAGGTCCTAGAAAAGTGGTTAGAGAAAGAGGGATAAGGTGGCAGTACAGTTATTAGAAAATTGGCTCCTAAAAGAGCAGACAAAGATTCAAACCAAGTATCGTGAACTCAATCAGATTTCTCTTTTAGAACCAGATATGATTTTTATCGGCGATTCGATTGTAGAATACTACCCTTTGCAAGAGTTACTCGGAACTGCCAAGACGATTGTTAATCGAGGCATCCGAGGTTACCAGACGGGGCTTCTACTAGACAATCTTGATGCCCATCTTTATGGTGATGCTGTCGATCAAATTGTTCTCTTAATTGGGACAAACGATATCGGAAAAGATATTCCCATGAATGATGCTTTGGATAATCTTGAGCGTGTAATCCAATCGATTGCCCGAGAATATCCGCTGTCACAAATAAAGCTTCTTTCTATCCTGCCAGTCAATGAAGGAGAAGAATACAAGCAGACAGTATATATTCGTACCAATGAAAAGATCAGAGAATGGAATCAGGCCTATGAGGCTCTAGCCTCCGCCTATATGCAAGTAGATTTTGTACCAATTTATGATAGTTTGACAGATTCAGAAGGACAACTCCAATCAGCCTATACAACGGATGGCCTCCATCTAAGTGTAGCCGGTTATCAAGCCTTATCAGAAGCCTTAAAAGGGGTTCTTTTCTAATAAAGAATGGGCTTGATTTTGCATTTTTTATGAAGATAGGTTATAATAGTTCTAACATCCTGGGGTCGTTACGGATTCGACAGGCATTATGAGGCATATTTCGCAACCCGTGTGGCGACGTAAACGCTCAGTTAAATATAACTGCAAAAAATAACACTTCTTACGCTCTAGCTGCCTAAAAACCAGCAGGCGTGACCTGATTTGGATTGCTCGTGTTCAATGACAGGTCTTATGATTAGCGAGATACGATCAAGCCTTGTCTAGTGGTTTGATAAGAGATTAATAGACTCGCAGTTCCTAGGCTTGAGTTATGTGTCGAGGGACTGTTAAAACAATACATAACCTATGGTTGTAGACAAATATGTTGGCAGGTGTTTGGACGTGGGTTCGACTCCCACCGGCTCCATTATGAACAGGTATACAGTATGATTTTTTTAAAATTGTATCCTTTGTTGTATCCTTCGTTGTATCCTATTTATTCTAGTATGTTAGTGGAGAATTACTCAAGAGGCTGAAGAGGACGGTTTGCTAAATCGTTAGGTCGGGTAACTGGCGCGGGGGTTCGAATCCCCCATTCTCCGTTAGATAAACCCAGTGTTTTTCTAAACAACTATCCTTGGAGGTAGTCTCCAAGAGTAAATTTTCATAATGAGGTGAAACATGAAAAAGATCAAGTTACTAAGTATCTTAGCACTTTCAACAGTTGTCTTGGGTGCATGTTCTGTATTTTCTAATCAGTCATCTGAAGCTTCTTCTGATAACAAGGAGAATACGGAACAAGTTGAGAAGAAGGATGAAGCAGCAGAAGTTAAAGAAAAAGTTACAAAAGATGCTGAAATTCTCTTAGACTCAGTTCTCACTAGCGATTCTAGTCGATTTAAGAAAATTTATGGCGAAACCTATGAAAAATGGACTGAGGCCATTTTTGCAGTGCAAACAAGTGAAAAAATCAAAGAAGAAGGTCTTTCACCTGCATCTACCTACTCAGTACAATGGCACAAAGATTTCCCTGTAGAAACTCCAGAAGAAACCATTTCAGGTTTCTTGAAGATGAAACGCAAGTTATTCCAAGATATCGGTTCTTACACTGTTAAAGATGTGAAGGTTGATGAATCAGGCAATACTGCGACTGTTACTTTTAACTCTAAGAAGTTGCATTCTAAAGGGTTGACTTCATCAATTCGAGAAGTTCTAACAATTCTTATTGGTGGTATCGATAACCTAGGTAAGTACAATCAAGCTGGTTCAAATGTCGACATCAAGCGTTACCAAACATTGGTGACATATTGGATTTACGAACACCTCTTCAGAAAAGATTTTGCTACCTACAGTGATGTAGATGCTGAAGCTGCTCTTACACCTCTTACTACTGGAGATTTTGATACAGAAATCAAATTAACCAAGGATAAGGATGGAAACTGGTTGATTTCTCAAGAAGACTATCGTACATTATCAACTGAGTTAATGGATACTACTGAGGGTTATGATAAGATTGATCGTAAGAACTCTACAAAGTCTAAGAACAAATCTACAGACAAGTCTTCTGATAAATCTTCAGACAAATCTACTGATAAATCAACAGACAAATCAACAGACAAATCAACAGACAAATCTTCAGATAAAAAAGATAAAAGCAATATCTAATCTTTAGATTTAAAAGAAAAACAAGTAGTCTTAATAAACTACTTGTTTTTTTATGAATTAGGATAGGGTAGGATACAAAAATGTAGTGTGATAGTTAGAGTAACTCAGCCTTTCATTTCTATATATTGTTCTTAGAACGATAAAAAAACTGCACCTCAATGCAGTTTTTCTTTTTCTACGGAAGACATGGGATTCGAACCCACGCACGCTGTTACACGCCTACCGCGTTTCCAACACGGCCTCTTAAGCCTCTTGAGTAATCTTCCAATACTTACTCAAATAGTCTACCATAAAGCCACTTATCTTGCAATAAAAATTTTGGAAATAAGAAAAATGATAGAATTTGAAAGAAAATGATAAAAAATGGTTGACTTTGGTAGAAATTGTGCTAGAATGAATAGTGTAAACGATAACAGGAGGTGATTTGGTGTTAAAAACTGAGCGGAAGCAACTGATCTTAGAGGAGTTAAATCAACATCATGTAGTTTCCTTAGAAAAATTGGTTAGTCTATTAGAAACATCAGAATCGACAGTACGAAGAGATTTGGACGAGTTGGAGGCGGAAAATAAGCTTCGCCGTGTGCATGGTGGAGCAGAATTGCCTCACTCCTTGCAGGAAGAAGAAACCATCCAAGAAAAATCTGTCAAAAACCTTCAAGAGAAGAAGTTACTGGCTCAGAAAGCAGCCTCTCTTATCAAGGAAAAAGATGTCATCTTTATTGATGCTGGAACGACAACTGCTTTTTTAATCAAGGAATTGGTTAATAAGAATATCACAGTTGTGACCAACTCCATTCACCATGCGGTTCAGTTGGTTGAAAAACAGATTCCAACTGTCATGGTTGGAGGAAGTGTCAAGATGGCAACAGATGCATGTATCGGTGGTGTTGCTCTTAACCAAATCAATCAATTGCACTTTGACCGTGCCTTTATCGGGATGAATGGTGTCGACGATGGCTATTATACGACTCCAGATATGGAGGAGGGAGCAGTGAAACGTGCTATTTTGGAGAATGCCAAACAGACCTATGTCTTGGTGGATTCGTCCAAAATTGGACAAACTTGCTTTGCCAAGGTAGCACCGCTTAAACGCGCTATTGTCATCACAAGTCAAGGGCATGAGCTCTTGCAAGCCATTAAGAAGAAAACGGAGGTAATAGAAGTATGATTTATACAGTCACACTTAATCCATCCATAGACTATATCGTGCGCTTGGACCAAGTTCAAGTCGGCAGTGTCAATCGTATGGACAGTGATGATAAGTTTGCTGGTGGGAAAGGAATTAATGTCAGTCGTGTTTTGAAGCGTTTGGATATTCCTAATACTGCGACTGGATTTATCGGAGGCTTTACTGGTAAATTTATCACAGATACCCTTACAGAGGAAGAAATCGAAACTCGTTTTGTCCAAGTAGCTGAAGATACTCGTATCAATGTCAAGATTAAAGCCGACCAAGAAACTGAAATCAATGGGACAGGTCCTACTGTTGAGCCCGAACAACTTGAAGAGTTAAAAGCCATTCTTTCAAGTCTGACAGCAGAAGATACGGTTGTGTTTGCGGGTTCGAGTGCTAAAAACCTAGGAAATGTTATCTACAAGGATTTGATTGCCTTGACACGCCAGACTGGTGCGCAAGTGGTTTGTGACTTTGAAGGACAGACCTTGATTGATAGTTTGGACTACCAGCCACTTTTGGTTAAACCAAATAATCACGAGCTTGGAGCTATCTTTGGAGTGAAACTCGAAAGTTTAGATGAAATCGAGAAATATGCTCGTCAGTTACTGGCCAAAGGAGCTCAAAACGTCATTATCTCTATGGCTGGTGACGGTGCCCTTCTTGTAACATCTGAGGGAGCTTACTTTGCTAAACCAATCAAGGGAACAGTCAAAAATTCAGTCGGAGCTGGTGACTCTATGGTTGCTGGATTTACAGGTGAATTTGTCAAATCAAAAGACGCCGTAGAGGCCTTCAAATGGGGAGTAGCTTGTGGAACAGCAACTACCTTCTCGGATGACTTGGCAACAGCGGAATTTATTAAAGAAACATATGAAAAAGTTGAGGTAGAAAAACGATGAAAATTCAAGACCTATTGAGAAAAGATGTCATGTTGCTGGATTTGCAGGCAACTGAAAAAACAGCTGTCATCGAAGAGATGATTAAAAGTCTAGTGGATCACGGTTATGTGACAGATTTTGAAACCTTTAAAGAAGGCATTTTAGCGCGTGAAGCTCTCACTTCCACTGGCTTGGGTGATGGAATCGCTATGCCTCACAGCAAAAACTCTGCTGTTAAAGAAGCTACGGTTCTCTTTGCCAAGTCAAACAAGGGTGTTGACTATGAGAGTTTGGATGGGCAACCAACTGACCTCTTCTTCATGATTGCAGCTCCAGAAGGTGCCAATGACACTCACTTAGCAGCCTTAGCAGAATTGTCTCAATTCTTGATGAAAGATGGTTTCGCTGAAAAACTTCGTCAAGTAACATCTGCTGACCAAGTCATTGAACTCTTTAACCAAGCTTCAGAAAAAGCTGAGAAACCTGTTCAAGTACCTGCTAATGACTCTGGCGACTTTATCGTAGCTGTTACAGCTTGTACGACAGGTATTGCCCACACATACATGGCTCAAGAAGCCCTTCAAAAAGTGGCTGCTGAAATGGGTGTTGGGATCAAGGTTGAAACCAACGGTGCAAGTGGTGTTGGAAATCAACTAACTGCAGAAGATATCCGTAAGGCTAAAGCAGTTATCATCGCAGCTGACAAGGCTGTTGAGATGGATCGTTTCGATGGAAAACCTTTGGTTAACCGTCCAGTTGCAGACGGTATCCGTAAGACAGAAGAGTTGATTAACTTGGCTCTTTCAGGAGATGCTGAAATCTACCGTGCTGCTAATGGAGCAAAAGCTGCAACAGCATCTAATGAAAAACAAAGTATCGGTGGTGCTTTCTACAAACACTTGATGAGTGGTGTATCTCAAATGTTGCCATTCGTTATCGGTGGTGGTATCATGATTGCCCTTGCCTTCTTGATTGACGGTGCTTTGGGTGTGCCAAATGAAAATCTTGGCAATCTTGGTTCTTACCATGAACTAGCTTCTATGTTCATGAAAATTGGTGGTGCTGCCTTTGGTTTGATGCTTCCAGTCTTTGCAGGTTATGTTGCCTACTCTATCGCTGAAAAACCAGGTTTGGTAGCAGGTTTCGTGGCTGGTGCTATTGCCAAAGAAGGTTTTGCCTTTGGTAAAATTCCTTATGCAGCAGGTGGTGAAGCAACTTCAACTCTTGCAGGTGTCTCATCTGGTTTCCTAGGTGCCCTTGTTGGTGGATTTATCGCAGGAGCCTTGGTTCTTGCTATCAAGAAATACGTTAAAGTTCCTCGTTCACTTGAAGGGGCTAAATCAATCCTTCTCTTGCCACTTCTTGGAACAATCTTGACTGGATTTGTTATGCTAGCTGTTAACATCCCGATGGCAGAAATCAACACTGCTATGAATAACTTCCTAGGCGGTCTTGGAGGAGGTTCAGCTGTCCTTCTCGGTATCGTTCTTGGAGGAATGATGGCTGTCGACATGGGTGGACCAGTCAATAAAGCAGCTTATGTTTTTGGAACAGGTACGCTTGCAGCGACTGTTTCCTCAGGTGGTTCTGTAGCAATGGCAGCAGTTATGGCTGGCGGAATGGTACCTCCACTTGCTATCTTTGTCGCAACCCTTCTTTTCAAAGATAAATTTACCAAAGAAGAACGCAACTCTGGTTTGACAAACATCATCATGGGCTTGTCATTTATCACTGAGGGAGCGATTCCATTTGGTGCCGCTGACCCAGCTCGTGCGATCCCAAGCTTCATTCTTGGTTCAGCAGTAGCAGGTGGACTCGTTGGTCTTGCAGGAATCAAACTTATGGCGCCACACGGAGGAGTCTTCGTCATCGCTCTTACTTCAAATGCCCTTCTTTACCTTGCCTTTGTCTTGGTTGGCGCAATTGTAAGTGGTGTGGTTTATGGTTACCTACGCAAACCACAAGCATAAAAAGGATTAGAATAGAAAGATTGTTACCATTTGGTGCAATCTTTTTCTCTATTCGAAATGGCTGTGAAATATGGTATAATAGAAGAATGGCAAACAAGAATACTACAAAAACAAGACGGAGACCGTCTAAAGCAGAACTCGAAAGAAAACAGGCTATACAGAGGATGCTGATTTCCTTAGGGATTGCCTTATTGTTGATTATTGCAGCTCTCAAGCTTGGTGCGGCGGGTATCACCCTTTACAATCTCATTCGACTGGTGGTTGGAAGTTTGGCCTATGTGGCCATTGGTGCCCTCCTCATTTATCTCTTTCTATTTAAATGGATCCGCAAGCAAGAGGGACTTCTGTCAGGATTTCTCTGTATCTTCGCTGGCTTACTCTTAATTTTTGAGGCCTACTTGGTATGGAAATATGGCTTGGAGCAGTCAGTTCTAAAAGGGACCCTGTCTCAAGTTATGACGGACTTGACTGGCATGCGGGTGACTAGTTTTGCTGGTGGAGGCCTGCTTGGTGTCGGACTTTATATCCCCATATCCTTTCTTTTCTCAAATATCGGATCGTACTTTATTGGAGTTCTTTTGATTCTAGTTGGGGCACTCTTAATTAGTCCTTGGTCTATTTATGATGTTGCAGCCTTTATTGGAGCTCAGTTCAGATCCTTCATGGAAAAACAGGAACAGAGAAAACAGGAACGCTTCATCAAGAATGAGGAAGAGAAGGCTCGTCAAGAAGCTGAAGAAGCAGCAAGAATTCAGAGAGAACAAGAAGAGCAGGATGCGCTGTCGCTTCCTCCTGTAGATCCTGAAACGGGAGAAATCTTATCAGAGGTGCCAGACTACGATCTTCCACTAATTCCTGAAAAAGAATGGAGTGAACCGGAAATTATCCTCCCTCAAGCTGAGTTTGAAGTTCCAGATGTGGAAGAAGACTTTGAGGATGAAGAGGTGCAGGTTGATTTTTCTGCCAAGGAAGCCCTCGAATACAAGCTGCCAAGCTTGCAACTCTTTGCGCCAGATAAACCCAAAGACCAGTCCAAGGAAAAGAAGATTGTTCGAGAAAACATCAAAATCCTAGAAGAAACCTTTGCTAGCTTTGGTATCAAGGTAACAGTGGAACGGGCTGAAATCGGTCCATCTGTTACCAAGTATGAAGTCAAGCCAGCTGTTGGTGTTCGAGTGAATCGCATTTCTAACTTGGCAGATGATCTAGCGCTAGCTCTAGCGGCCAAGGATGTTCGGATTGAGGCTCCAATACCTGGTAAATCCTTAGTCGGGATTGAGGTTCCTAACTCTGAAATTGCGACCGTTTCCTTCCGTGAGCTCTGGGAACAGTCTCAGACTAAACCAGAAAATCTCCTCGAAATTCCTCTAGGTAAGGCTGTCAATGGAACGGCTCGTACCTTTGACCTTTCCAAGATGCCCCACCTACTTGTTGCAGGTTCGACAGGATCAGGGAAATCAGTCGCAGTTAATGGTATTATCGCTAGCATTCTGATGAAAGCAAGACCCGACCAGGTCAAGTTTATGATGGTCGATCCTAAGATGGTTGAGCTATCGGTTTACAATGACATTCCTCATCTCTTGATTCCAGTTGTGACCAATCCACGCAAGGCTAGCAAGGCTCTGCAAAAGGTGGTGGATGAGATGGAAAACCGTTATGAACTCTTCGCTAAGGTTGGAGTGCGAAATATCGCTGGTTACAATGCCAAGGTCGAAGAATTCAATGCCCAGTCTGAGTATAAACAAGTACCCCTGCCTTTGATTGTTGTCATTGTGGACGAGTTGGCTGACCTTATGATGGTGGCTAGCAAGGAAGTGGAAGATGCCATCATTCGTCTCGGACAGAAGGCGCGTGCCGCAGGGATTCACATGATTCTCGCAACGCAACGTCCATCGGTTGATGTTATCTCTGGTCTTATCAAGGCCAATGTCCCATCTCGTGTGGCTTTTGCAGTTTCATCAGGTACAGATTCGCGAACCATCTTGGATGAAAATGGAGCTGAAAAATTGCTTGGTCGAGGAGATATGCTCTTTAAACCAATTGATGAAAATCACCCAGTCCGTTTGCAAGGATCCTTTATCTCAGATGATGATGTCGAACGCATCGTAAACTTCATCAAGGCTCAGGCAGATGCGGACTACGATGAAAGCTTTGACCCAGGAGATGTTCCTGAAAATGAAGGAGAGTTCTCTGATGGTGAAGCTGGTGGCGATCCGCTCTTTGAAGAAGCTAAGGCTCTAGTTATCGAGACGCAGAAAGCCAGTGCTTCGATGATTCAGCGTCGTTTGTCTGTTGGATTTAACCGTGCGACCCGCCTGATGGAAGAACTCGAAATGGCAGGTGTCATCGGTCCAGCTGAAGGAACCAAACCACGAAAAGTATTGCAACAATAAAAAAATAGCTTCTTTCCAAATTTGGAAAGAAGTTATTTTTGTGATTACTGGTTCGTTTTAGTTTCAGAACTCGTCGTATTTGACTGTGTTCCGTTATCGCTTGTTTCTTTATTTGTAGCTGGTGTAGAAGAGTCCTGAGTTGTTGTTTTCTGTTCTTCTTTTTTCTCCTCTTTTTTATTGGATTGAGAAGTTTCTTCTTGCGGAGTATTTTCTTTAGTAGGAGTGTTGTCCTTGTTAGGTGTAATATTTTCCTGGGGGGCTTCCTTTTGAATTTCCTTGACAACAGTTGTTTGGGTTGTCGTCGGTTCTTTTTTGTTGTTTTTGTTATTATCCATGGCGTTCATGATGGTGATAGTAGCAGTGATGAGGCCAAGGATACTACCGATGGTAGCAATCGTTTTTTGAAAGACAGTAAATCCCTTTTTGATGTGTTCTGTTTTTGGTTTTGATGTTCTACGATAGTTAGACATGATACTCTCCTTTGATTATGATTTATTATACCTCATTTCTTTAAAAAAATCTTAAAAAAAGAGGAATTGCCCTTTCTTGTCGCAGGTCTCTTTTCGTGATACAATAGAAGGAGTGATTTTAGAAAGCGTGAGAAAACATGATCTACTTTGATAATTCGGCGACAACCAAGCCTTATCCTGAAGCACTAGAGACCTACATGCAGGTTGCTTCAAAAATTGTAGGAAATCCGTCTAGTCTCCATCGTTTGGGAGATCAGGCAACACGAATTTTAGATGCTTCCCGGCAGCAAATTGCAGATTTGATTGGGAAGAAGAGTGATGAAATCTTCTTTACCTCTGGTGGAACAGAAGGAGATAACTGGGTCATCAAGGGTGTGGCCTTTGAAAAAGCCCAGTTTGGCAAGCACATCATCGTATCAGCTATTGAGCATCCAGCAGTTAAGGAATCAGCCCTTTGGCTGAAAAGTCAAGGTTTTGAGGTGGATATTGCCCCAGTTGATAGTAGAGGATTCGTGGTTGTTGAGGCTCTAGAGGATTTGATACGACCTGATACGATCCTTGTCTCCATTATGGCAGTAAACAATGAAATCGGCTCTATCCAGCCTATTGAGGCTATTTCAAAACTGTTAGCAGATAAGCCGACCATTTCTTTCCATGTTGATGCGGTTCAGGCACTTGCTAAGATTCCGACAGAGGAGTATTTGACTGATCGAGTGGATTTCGCGACCTTTTCGAGTCATAAGTTTCATGGTATCAGAGGTGTTGGATTTGTCTATATCAAGTCTGGTAAGAGGATCATGCCTCTTTTAACAGGTGGTGGTCAAGAGGGAGACTATCGTTCGACAACTGAGAATGTGGCAGGGATTGCCGCAACTGCCAAGGCCCTCCGTTTGTCTATGGAAAAATTAGCTATCTTTGCTAGCAAGACGGGGCAGATGAAGGCAGTCATTCGCCAAGCCCTTCTGGACTATCCAGACATTTTCGTCTTTTCAGATGAGGAAGACTTTGCCCCTCATATCCTGACTTTTGGGATTAAGGGTGTTCGTGGAGAAGTCATCGTTCACGCCTTTGAAGACTATGATATTTTCATTTCCACAACCTCTGCTTGTTCGTCCAAGGCAGGAAAACCTGCAGGTACTTTAATTGCCATGGGAGTAGACAAGGATAAGGCCCAGTCAGCTGTGCGTCTAAGCTTAGACTTAGAAAATGACATGAGTCAGGTCGAGCAGTTTTTGACCAAGCTAAAATTAATTTACAATCAAACTAGAAAAGTAAGATAGGAGCATTTATGCAGTATTCAGAAATTATGATTCGCTACGGTGAGCTGTCAACCAAGGGTAAAAACCGTATGCGTTTCATCAATAAACTTCGTAATAATATTTCAGACGTTTTGTCTATCTATCCCCAAGTTAAGGTAACCGCAGATCGCGACCGTGCCCACGCTTACCTGAATGGAGCTGATTACACAGTAGTTGCAGAATCGCTCAAACAAGTATTTGGGATTCAAAACTTTTCTCCTGTGTATAAGGTTGAAAAGTCTGTGGAAGTTCTGAAATCTGCTGTCCAAGAGATTATGAAAGAAATCTACAAGGAAGGGATGACCTTTAAAATCACTAGCAAGCGTAGCGACCACAACTTTGAATTGGACAGTCGTGAACTCAATCAAACTCTTGGTGGAGCTGTTTTCGAGGCTATTCCAAACGTGCAAGCTCAGATGAAAAATCCAGATATTAATCTTCAAGTTGAGATTCGTGAAGAGGCTGCCTATATTTCCTATGAAACTTTTCGTGGAGCAGGAGGATTACCTGTGGGAAGTTCTGGTAAAGGCATGCTCATGTTGTCAGGAGGGATTGACTCACCTGTAGCAGGTTATCTAGCCCTTAAACGTGGAGTAGATATTGAGGCCGTTCACTTTGCCAGCCCACCATATACTAGTCCTGGTGCCCTTAAGAAAGCCCAAGATTTGACCCGCAAATTGACCAAGTTTGGGGGCAATATCCAGTTTATCGAGGTGCCTTTCACAGAGATTCAAGAGGAAATCAAGGCTAAAGCGCCAGAAGCCTACCTTATGACCTTGACACGTCGTTTTATGATGCGCATTACCGACCGTATCCGTGAGGTACGAAATGGTTTAGTTATCATTAATGGGGAAAGTCTTGGCCAAGTAGCTAGCCAAACTTTGGAAAGCATGCAGACTATCAACGCTGTGACCAGCACTCCAATTATTCGTCCCGTGGTTACGATGGACAAGTTGGAAATCATTGACATCGCGCAGGAAATCGATACCTTTGAAATTTCAATCCAGCCTTTTGAAGACTGCTGTACCATTTTTGCGCCTGACCGTCCTAAGACCAATCCTAAGATAGAGAATGCAGAGCAGTATGAAAAACGGATGGATGTCGAAGATTTGGTTGAGCGAGCAGTGGCGGGGATTATGATTACTGAAATCACTCCCCAGGTTGAAAAAGATTCTGTCGATGAGTTAATTGACAATCTCCTCTAATCAGAAAACCCAGAAGAATTCAGAAAAACAAATAAAAAAAGTTAGTTATTTATCCTTAAAATGGACAATTACTGACTTTTTTTCTATTTTTATGGTATAATGAGATAAAATTTTGAATATAGAGAGTTTTCTGACAATGAATCATTCCTACTTTTACTTAAAAATGAAAGAACACAAACTCAGGGTGCCTTATACAGGAAAGGAGCGTCGTGTGCGTGTTCTTCTGCCTAAAGACTACGAGAAAGACACAGATCGTTTTTACCCTGTTGTTTACTTTCATGATGGGCAAAATGTCTTTTACAGTAAGGAGTCCTATATCGGACACTCTTGGAAAATTATTCCAGCCATTAAGCGAAATCCTGACATCAGTCGCATGATTGTAGTTGCTATAGATAATGATGGTATGGGACGGATGAATGAATACGCAGCTTGGAAGTTTCAAGAATCTCCTATCCCAGGCCAGCAGTTTGGCGGTAAGGGTGTGGAGTATGCCGAGTTTGTCATGGAGGTGGTCAAGCCTTTTATCGATGAAACCTATCGTACCAAAGCTGATCGCCAGCACACGGCTATGATTGGTTCGTCGCTAGGAGGCAATATTACCCAGTTTATCGGACTAGAGTACCAAGAACGAATTGGTTGTCTAGGTGTCTTTTCATCAGCTAACTGGCTTCACCAAGAAGCCTTTAACCGCTATATCGAGCGTAAGAAATTGTCGCCTGAACAGCGCATTTTCATCTATGTAGGAACAGAAGAAGCAGACGATACAGACAAGACCTTGATGGCTGGCAATATCAAGCAAGCCTATATCGACTCGTCGCTTCGCTATTATCATGATTTGATTGCAGGTGGAGTAGACTTGGATAATCTTGTTTTAAAAGTTCAGTCTGGTGCTATCCATAGTGAAATACCTTGGTCGGAAAATTTACCAGACTGTCTCCGATTTTTTGCAGAGAAATGGTAAGTTAAGAAAGGAGAAAGCCAATGCATATTGAAACCCTCAGCCACTGGAGTGGTCACCTCAACCGTGAAATGTACCTCAACCGTTATGGACATTCTGGGATTCCAGTTGTTGTTTTTGCTTCATCTGGTGGCAGTCACAACGAATACTATGATTTTGGCATGATAGACGCCTGTGCTTCCTTTATCGAGGAAGGCCGTGTCCAATTCTTTACCTTATCCAGTGTGGACAGTGAGAGCTGGCTGGCCACTTGGAAAAATAGTCATGACCAGGCGGAGATGCATCGAGCTTACGAACGCTATGTGATTGAGGAGGCGATTCCTTTTATCAAGCACAAGACAGGTTGGTTTGATGGCATGATGACGACGGGTTGTTCGATGGGAGCCTACCATGCACTCAATTTCTTCCTCCAGCATCCAGATGTCTTTACCAAGGTGATTGCCCTCAGTGGTGTTTACGACGCACGTTTCTTCGTTGGCGATTACTACAATGATGATGCTATTTACCAAAACTCACCTGTAGACTATATCTGGAATCAAAACGACGGCTGGTTTATCGATCGTTACCGTCAGGCAGAAATCGTCGTTTGCACGGGTCTCGGTGCCTGGGAACAAGATGGTCTGCCATCTTTCTACAAGCTCAAAGAAGCCTTTGACCAGAAACAAATTCCAGCCTGGTTTGCTGAATGGGGACACGATGTCGCCCACGACTGGGAATGGTGGCGTAAACAAATGCCCTATTTTCTTGGACATCTGTATCTATAAAAGGAGTTGCCTATGAATTATCTTGTTATTTCTCCCTACTATCCGCAAAATTTCCAACAGTTTACAATCGAGCTAGCTAATAAAGGCATCACCGTTTTGGGAATTGGTCAGGAGCCTTACGAACAACTAGATGAGCCTTTGCGCAATAGCCTAACTGAGTATTTCCGTGTAGACAATCTTGAGAACATAGACGAAGTTAAACGAGCAGTTGCCTTTCTTTTCTATAAGCATGGTCCAATCGACCGTATCGAGTCCCACAATGAATACTGGCTTGAGCTGGACGCAACACTCAGAGAACAATTCAATGTTTTTGGTGCCAAACCGGAGGATCTCAAAAAGACCAAGTTTAAGTCTGAGATGAAGAAACTTTTCAAAAAAGCAGGTGTCCCTGTGGTACCTGGAGCTGTTATCCAGACGGAAGCAGATGTGGATAAAGCAGTGAAAGAAATCGGTCTACCAATGATTGCCAAACCTGATAATGGAGTGGGAGCGGCAGCCACCTTTAAGCTTGAGACAGAAGAAGATGTAAATCACTTTAAGGCTGAGTGGGACCGGTCAACCGTTTATTTCTTTGAGAAATTTGTCACTTCTAGTGAAATCTGTACCTTTGACGGGCTTGTGGACAAGGATGGCAATATCGTCTTTTCAACGACTTTCGATTATGCCCATACACCACTTGATCTCATGATTTATAAGATGGATAATTCCTACTATGTGCTTAAGGATATGGATCCTAAGCTGCGCAAGTATGGTGAGGCCATTGTCAAGGAATTTGGTATGAAAGAACGCTTTTTCCATATCGAGTTCTTCCGTGACGGGGATGACTACATTGCCATTGAGTACAATAACCGTCCTGCAGGTGGCTTTACCATTGATGTTTATAACTTCGCTCACTCCTTGGATCTCTACCGAGGTTATGCGGCTATTGTCGCAGGAGAAGAGTTTCCAGCATCAGAGTTTGAACCTCAATACTGTCTAGCTACATCACGTCGTGCAAATGCCAACTATGTTTATTCAGAAGAGGATCTTCTTGCCAAATACAGCCAGCAATTCAAGGTCAAAAAAATCATGCCAGCAGCCTTTGCAGAACTACAAGGGGATTACCTTTATATGCTGACCACTCCTAGTCGCCAAGAGATGGAGCAGATGATTGTAGACTTTGGCCAGCGTCAAGATTAATGAATAGGATGAAAGGAGTTTGACTTCTTTTGTCCTTTTCTTAAAGATAAGTTAAATAAAGCGTTTTCCATAGATTCTTTTAGAAAAGATATTGCTAAAAGGCCTAAAAATTGATAGAATAAGGATTGTCTAAAAAAATTTAAGGAGAATCTATCAAATGGATTTTACATGGGCTATTAAATATGCCACAGAATTCTTGGGAACTGCTATTTTGATCATTCTTGGTAATGGTGCAGTTGCTAACGTTGAACTTAAAGGTACGAAAGGTCACCAAAGTGGCTGGCTCGTTATCGCAGTTGGTTATGGTATGGGGGTAATGATCCCAGCTTTGATGTTTGGTAATGTATCTGGTAACCACATCAACCCAGCCTTCACTCTTGGACTTGCTGTTAGTGGACTTTTCTCTTGGGAGCAAGTACCATTTTACATCCTAGCACAAGTTTTGGGAGCAATCTTCGGTCAAGCTTTGGTTGTAGCGACTCACCGTCCTTACTACTTGAAAACAGAAAACCCAAACAATATCTTGGGTACCTTCTCAACGATTTCAAGCATCGACCACGGTACAAAAGAATCACGTTTTGCAGCTACTGTTAACGGCTTCCTAAATGAGTTTGTAGGTTCATTTGTTCTTTTCTTTGCAGCACTTGGTTTGACTAAAAACTTCTTTGGTGCTGAGGTTCTTCAATACATGAAACAAATGGCTACTCAAGCTGGACAAACTGTTGATTTAAGTGAATTGGCAGTGAAAGCTCAAGTAGCTCCACATACAGCTGCTGGGATCTCAGTTGCGCACTTGGCACTTGGTTTCCTAGTAATGGCCTTGGTAACTTCACTCGGTGGACCTACTGGACCTGCTTTGAACCCAGCTCGTGACTTTGGACCACGTCTTCTTCACGAACTCCTTCCAAAATCAGTTCTTGGTCAACACAAGGGTGATTCAAAATGGTGGTATGCATGGGTTCCAGTTGTAGCTCCAATTGCAGCGGGTATTGCAGCAGTAGCACTATTCAAACTACTTTACCTATAAGAAATGAAACTGGGGAATCCCAGTTTTTTTCTTGTAAAATTTCTAAATAAAATAGATATGGCTTGTAAAATATTCGAAAATCCTTTAAAATAAAAGAGTTGGAGGAATTTATGAATGTGAATGAGATTGTTCGGATCGTTCCGACTTTGAAAGTTAATAATCGAAAATCAAATGAAAGATTTTACATTGAAACCCTGGGGATGAAACCTTTGCTGGAAGAGTCTGCCTTTCTTTCATTAGGCGACCAGACGGGTACGGAGAGATTGATTTTAGAAGAGGCTCCAAGCATGCGAACACGCAGAGTTGAAGGACTTAAGAAGCTAGCTAGACTCTTGATAAAGGTTGAAAATCCTTCTGAAATCGAGGCCCTTCTTTCTCAAATGAAGTCTCTTCCTCGCTTATTTAAAGGAAACCGAGGGTATGCTTTTGAGATTGTTTCTCCTGAAGAGGATGTGATCCTTGTTCATGCGGAAGATGATATAAGAGATTTGGTTCCACTGGAAACTGTTCCTGAATTTTATTCAAATACAGGTATAAAATACGTGAGCCAATTTGAGGTTTCTATGGAGTTGCGTTTGTCTGAAGGGACAGAGAGTTTGCTTGATCCTGAAGGAGTAGCACCAGCAATCACCTTTACTAAAGGGCAAGGGCCAGATTTGGCTGTTGAAAACAATGTCACTTGGGACCTGACGATGTTGAAATTTTTAGTCAAGAATTTTGATCTAACCAGCCTTCGTCAGAAATTTGAAAAGACAGGCTACTTTATCCCTAAGTCTGAAAAATTCTTCCTTGGTAAAGATACCAATAACATTGAATTGTGGTTTGAAGAAGCATGAAGTTGGAAAAAATTCTAAGAAAAATAGAAAATCAAATCGAGGCAGGGATTTATCCCGGGGCCTCTTTTGCGTATTATAAGGATGGTGAATGGAAAGAGTCTTATCTAGGATTGAGTGATCCAGAACGAGGCTTGAAGACAGAGGCCGGTTTGGTTTATGATTTGGCAAGTGTGAGTAAGGTTGTGGGAGTGGGGACGGTTCTAATCTTCTTGTGGCAGCAGGGCAAATTAGATATTAATCGACCGGTGACGGATTTTTTACCGGAGTGTGATTATTCTGACATCACTATACGGCAACTTCTGACCCATGCTACAGATTTAGACCCCTTTATTCCAAATCGGGACCTCTTGACTGCACCTGAATTAAAAGAAGCCATGTTTCACCTCAATAGACGAAGTCAGCTTGCTTTCTTATACTCAGATGTTCACTTTTTACTCTTAGGCTTTGTTTTAGAAAAAATCTTTAACCAAGACCTAGATCAGATTATAGAAGAACAAGTTTTGGAACCATGGGGGATGAAAGAGACCAAGTTCGGCCCCATTGAGCAAGCTGTACCAACAGTGAGAGGAGTAGAGGCCGGAATCATTCACGATCCCAAAGCCCGTCTATTAGGGAAGCACGCTGGAAGTGCTGGTTTGTTTTCGACGGTTAAGGATCTGCAGATCTTTCTGGAACATTACTTGAAAGATGAGTTTGCTGCAGATTTGAGTCGAAATTACTCTCCCTTAGATGATAAAGAGCGTTCGCTAGCTTGGAATCTGGAAGGAGACTGGCTTGATCATACGGGCTATACAGGTACCTTCATCATCTGGAACCGAAAGAAACAGGAAGCCGCCATCTTTTTATCCAATCGAACGTATGAGAAGGATGAACGTGCTCAGTGGATAGTCGATCGAAACCATGTCATGGAAATGATTCGCCAAGAGGAGTAGGGGGAAGAATGTCAAAAACCGTAAAAGGAACTCTATTTACAGTAGTTGCTGGGATTGCTTGGGGCTTGTCTGGAACCAGTGGCCAATACCTGATGGCACACGGGATTTCCGCTCTAGTCTTGACCAATCTGCGGCTCATTATTGCAGGTTTGGCACTGGTAGTCTTATCCTATATGACTGCAAAGGATAAACTCTATGCTTTTTTAAAAGACAGAAAAAGCCTACTATCTCTGTTGCTATTTGCAGTTTTCGGACTTTTCTTAAACCAGTTTGCCTATCTTTCTGCCATTCAGGAAACCAATGCTGGAACAGCGACAGTTCTCCAGTATGTATGCCCCGTTGGGATCTTGGTTTATACTTGTATCAAGGACAAGGTAGCTCCGACTCTAGCTGAGATTATTTCGATTGGATTGGCTATAGGAGGAACTTTTCTGATTGCGACGCACGGGAAAGTTGACCAGTTGTCTGTCACACCTGCTGGTCTTTTCTGGGGACTCTTTTCTGCCTTGACCTATGCCCTCTATATTATCCTTCCTATCGCTTTGATTAAGAAGTGGGGAAGTATGTTGGTGATTGGTGTAGGAATGGTTATTTCTGGTGTTGGGGCTATTCCCTTCACAGGAGTTTTGCAGGCCAGTATACCGACTAGCTTGGATTTTCTCTTTGCATTTGCTGGGATTATCATCATTGGAACAGTATTTGCCTATACCGCTTTCCTAAAGGGAGCTAGTCTGATAGGCCCTGTTAAGTCCAGTTTGCTAGCCTCGATTGAACCCATTTCAGCTGTTTTCTTTGCCTTTCTAATTATGAAGGAGCAATTCTATGCGATTGACTTTATAGGTATGACCATGATTCTACTTGCAGTTACTATCATTTCTTTGAAAGATTTACTGCTGGAAATAAAGAGTAAGTAATAAAAAAATCCACTCAATTGAGTGGATTTTGTGTGTATAGATGATTAGTCTTTATTTTCGTGTGGCAAAATCAAGTTCAAGATAATTCCTGTCATAGCTGATAGAGCAGTACCTGAAAGGGTTACTGGGCCAAGTTTGAGGATGGCCCCACCAAGTCCAAGTACCAACATGGCACTTGCAATGATTAGGTTACGCATTTGACCGAAGTCTACACGTTCTTTGATTAAGACTTTCAAACCATTACTTGCAATAACTCCGTAGAGAAGGATGGACATGCCACCAAGCACAGCATTTGGAATGGTTGAAATCAAGGCAGTGAATTTACCTAGGAAGCTAAGAGCAATGGCGATAAAGGCTGCGTTACGGATAACAGAGACAGAAGCGATACGAGTCATCCCGATAACCCCTGTATTTTCACCGTAAGTCGTATTAGCTGGTCCACCGAGGAAGGCAGATACAGATGTCGCGATACCGTCACCAAGAAGCGTACGGTGAAGTCCTGGTTCTTTCAGGAATTGACGGCCACAGATTTGGCTCAAAACTGTGTGGTCTCCGATGTGTTCTGAAATTGTTACGATAGCGATAGGCAAGATAGCAATTGTTTCAGGACCGAAGTACAAGTTGTACTCTTTAAAGGCACCACCTGTACTAAATGGCAAGTAGAAACCAGGAATTTCAAACCAGTTAGCTTGAAGGACTGGGGTAAAGTCAACCAAACCAAGAAGCATTGCGAAAATGTACCCACCGATGATGGCAAAGAGGAAAGGAATGATACGAAGGAACCCTTTTCCTTTTGTATTGATGAAGGCAGCAATGAGGAAGGTTACGACAGCAACAAGGGCATTTTTCCAGTTTCCATCAGCTACAAGACCAGCATTGGTCACGGCTGAGCCTGCAAGACCAAGACCGATAACGATAATCATAGGTCCGATAACGATAGGAGGCAAGAGTTTGTCAATCCATTTCGTACCAGCAAAGCGAACACTTGTTGCGACAATGACATAAATCAAACCAGTCAAGATAACCCCTGTTTGAGCAGCAGAGACGTCACCACCCATTTCTTTCATAGCAAGGGACATAGCTGTGATAAAGGCAAAGGATGATCCGAGATAGACTGGAACTTTAAAGCCAGTTGAAACCATATAAATCAAGGTTCCGACACCAGATGCAAAGAGGGCAACGGATACAGGCATTCCCAAAATCAAAGGAACTAGGATGGTCGCTCCAAACATAGCAAAAACGTGCTGGAAGCTGAGGAGGATACCTTTCCCAGCTGAAGGACGTTGATCAACGTCTAGTAACAAATCAACAGTTGATTCTTGTTTCATATAAACCTCACTTTTGGGCATCAAAAAAGAGCCCATTATTTTACAGCAATAGGCCCTCAGAGTAAGACTTTTTAAAAAATAGCTATCTTTTAAAAATTTATATAAATCTGCGCCTTCGTCACCTCACAGGATGACATTAAAAACCTTTGCTTAGGATAGTATAGCAGAAAAAATTCGTTTTGTAAACGAATTTTTCCCGAGCCTAGAAATGCGAAAGCGAGGTTTGATTTTGTAAATCATTTTTTCCCAAGCCCGGAAATGCGAGAGCGAGGTTCGTTTTGTAAACGAATTTTTCCCGAGCCTAGAAATGCGGGAGCGAGGTTTGATTTTGTAAATCATTTTTTCCCGAGCCCAGAAATAAGAAAGCGAGGTTCGTTTTGTAAACGAATTTTTCCCGAGCCTAGAAATGCGAGAGCGAGGATTGATTTTGTAAATTGTTTAAAGTGGGCGTTTGTTGGGCATACCAGCCTTTCTTGGGTACTTGTTAGGTGTTTCCTTTTTCTTTTCTACCACAGTGATGTAGCGCGGATCTCCATTTGGCAGGGCATAGTTGAGGTTGTCCTCTACCTTGCTAAAGAGGAGGTTGAGAGCATTCTTGGCTTCTAGCAATTCATCGGGAGCATTGCTGGCCTTGAGCGCCAGTAGTTTTCCACCAACTTTAAGATAGGGAATGGTCAATTCAGACAAGACCTGCATACGGGCAACAGCACGAGCTGTCACCATATCAAACTGAGCACGGAAGTTCTTGTCTTGGGCAAAGTCTTCTGCACGTCCATGGTAGAAGTGAACTCCGTCCAAATTCAGCTCCTGAGCTAATAGTTGGAGGAAGTTGATGCGCTTATTTAGCGAATCAATGATGGTCACATCTAACTGAGGATAGAGGATTTTCATAGGAAGACTAGGAAATCCTGCCCCAGCTCCGATATCAAGAAGTTTGATAGTTTCATTTGAAATCAAGCCTTGCAGAATAGGTGCAATCGAATCATAAAAGTGTTTAAGGTAGACTTCTTCTTTGTCTGTAATAGCGGTCAGGTTAATCTTTTCATTCCATTCTACCAAGAGTTCAAAATACCGTTCAAATTGGTTCTTTTGCTGGTCCGAAAGAGGAAGATTTTGCTCAGCTAGTAGGCTGTAAAATGTTTCTGGTTTCATAGTAGTTTCCTTCTCTAGTATCATCTTATTTTACCATATTCATTAAAATTTTGATATACTGGTAGTAATCTAAAAGCAGAAAGGAATAAGATTATGACTTGGATTATTCTTGGAGTTTTGGCTCTGATTGTTATTTTTGTGATTGTTAGCTATAACGGTTTGGTGAAAAATCGTATGCAGACCAAGGAGGCTTGGAGCCAGATCGATGTTCAGTTGAAGCGTCGTAATGATCTCCTCCCAAACTTGATTGAAACAGTCAAAGGCTATGCCAAATATGAAGGTTCTACCTTGGAAAAGGTGACAGAACTTCGTAGACAAGTAGCCGCAGCAACTTCACCAGCAGAAGCTATGAAGGCCAGTGATGCCCTTACCCGCCAGATTTCTGGTATCTTTGCAGTAGCAGAGAATTACCCAGACTTGAAAGCTAGTGCTAACTTTATCAAGTTGCAAGAAGAGTTGACCAATACAGAAAATAAAATTTCTTACTCACGCCAACTCTACAACAGTGTTGTCAGCAACTACAATGTAAAACTTGAAAGCTTCCCAAGTAATATCATCGCAGGACTATTTGGCTTTAAAGCTGCAGACTTCCTTCAAACACCTGAAGAGGAAAAGGCAGTTCCTAAAGTTGACTTTAGCGGTTTAGGTGACTAAGATGTTGTTTGATCAAATTGCGAGCAATAAACGAAAAACCTGGATTTTATTGCTGGTTTTCTTCTTACTCTTAGCCTTGGTTGGTTATGCTGTTGGCTATCTCTTCATGCATTCAGGTCTTGGTGGTATGATAATTGCCTTGATTATCGGTCTTATCTACGCTCTGACCATGATCTTTCAATCGACAGAGATTGTCATGTCTATGAATGGGGCGCGTGAGGTTGATGAGCAAACAGCACCAGACCTCTACCATGTAGTGGAAGATATGGCCATGGTCGCTCAGATTCCCATGCCACGTGTTTTCATCATTGAGGATTCTTCTTTAAATGCCTTTGCAACAGGTTCGAATCCGCAGAATGCAGCAGTAGCAGCCACTTCGGGTCTTCTAGCTATCATGAATCGTGAGGAGCTAGAAGCTGTTATGGGCCATGAAGTCAGTCATATCCGAAACTACGATATCCGCATTTCGACCATTGCTGTCGCCCTCGCCAGTGCCATTACCCTTCTGTCTAGTATGGCAGGACGGATGATGTGGTGGGGAGGCGCTGGTCGCAGACGGAGTGATAATGATCGTGATGGAAATGGTTTGGAGATTATCATGCTTGTTATCTCTCTCTTAGCCATTGTTCTAGCACCTCTCGCAGCAACCTTGGTGCAATTAGCCATTTCCCGTCAGAGGGAATTTCTGGCGGATGCATCCAGTGTGGAGCTGACTCGTAATCCTCAAGGGATGATCAATGCCTTGCGTAAGTTGGAAAATAGCGAGCCGATGCATCACCATGTTGACGATGCCAGCAGCGCTCTTTATATCAATGATCCGAAGAAAGGTGGGGGACTTCAAAAACTCTTTTATACCCACCCACCTATCTCAGAACGAATCGAACGCTTGAAACAGATGTAAAAAAATCCAGAGATGACCTCTGGATTTTTGCTATGTTCAACATTTATAAATCTTGTAAATCAACGACTTCCAAACCTTCCTCTGTCAAACGATAGACACTCGTACAGACCTCTTTTAAGAAGCGTCTGTCATGCGAAACAGTGATTAGACCGCCTGGATAGGAGACAAATAGTTTTCTGATTTCGGGTTGAGAGGTGGGAGAAAAATTTCGTGTAGGCTCATCCAGAAGGAGAAAGTTTGGTTTGCGCAGTACTAAATCTAACAGAAGGAGTTTACCTTGTTGCCCGCCAGATAGGGAGCGTATTTGGTGGTGCATCTCTGGATAGCTGAAATTGAGACTGGCTAGGTGAGATTGGATTTTCTGTAGTTCCTCTTTTCGTCCAGTTTGACTGAGGTAGGCTATTGGAGATAAATCCAATTGCAGTTTTTTATGGTAATCTTGTGGCATAAAACCAAGCGAAATCTCTCTTTTGGCGCTGAGCAGTTGTTGAAACTTGGCTAACAGAGTTGATTTCCCAACACCATTTGGCCCGATGATACCGATTTTATCTTGGCCACGGACCGTTAGTTGTAACCCCTGAGCTAAAACGCGCTCTCCAATGGACAAATTTTCCTTTTCCAGTTGGATTAAGACTTTAGAAGCCGGTAATGGTTGGATATCTGAAAAGAAAAGTTGGATTTGTTCCTCGTCAAGTGGCTTTTGGGTCATGGACTGGGCTTCCTTTTCAAAGCGTTTTTCTTGAGAGAGTATATTTTTCATCTTTTTAGCCAATAGGCGCCCAACAACATCATTTTTAGTATTTCGCAAAGCATTTTCTACATTCTGCTTAACGCGGCGATGTTTTTCCATGGTTTTATTATAGGCTCTCTGGTCGTTAGCAGCTTGCTGGCTTTGTCTGGCAAAATTAGCCTCTCTCTGCTCACTATAGCGATTATAGTCTAAATGCTCCACTAGGGTTTCGGCTTCTTTCCGGTGTTTAACAAGGCGTAAATGGATAATAGTATACGCAGTTTGAGAAAGAAAGTCTTCATCATGGGAAATGAAAATAACAGTTTGTCTAATCTTGCGAATCTGATTTTTTAGCCAATCAACCGTCTCAAGGTCTAGGTCATTTGAAGGTTCATCTAAAAATAGAATCTCAAAGGGTTTTGCCAACTCATGGATGAACTGAATTTTCAAAGCTTCGCCCCCTGATAGACTGCCAATTTCTTGGTTGCTAGCAAAACGGTCGCTATCAAAGTGCAACTCCTCAGCCAAACGATAAAGAATGCTGTAGTCTAAATCAGCAGAATCCAAAAAGAAGTAGTCGTGTAGAGTCCTATTTTTCAGAATCTCGGGGAGTTTTTGAGGTATGTAGGCCAGTGATTGAAGGTCAGACTGAATGTCGCCCTTGATAGTAAAATCAGGTAATGCTTCCCCCATTAAAGCCCGTAGCAAGGTTGATTTGCCATTTCCTTCTTCACCAATAATAGCAACCTTTTCCCCGTCTTGGATAGTCATGCTTAAGTCAGATACAAGGTCTCGTAAATCTTTGTTTTGTGTGATGGTTAGATGATTGATTTTTATCATATTGTTGCCCTTTCTAGAATGTCCATAATGCATAACAAAAAGCTCTACTTTATCTAGTAGAGCCCAAAGTCACTGTTAAAAACTCTATTATCCTCGTTGAAAAGGTCGTCAAACTAGCTTGGAGCTGCCTACCCCAACCCAAAAGGAGCAGACGGTTAGCTTTTTAGTTTTTTGATTTTCAATGGGGACAAGATACTAGAAAATCTAGTATTAAAAGAGCACACAAAAAGAGACAAAAACAAGATCTACTAAATAAAGGTTCTTTA
>CAUSQY010000013.1:0-32932 GCA_963533645.1 uncultured Streptococcus sp.
ATTCAGTTATTTTTCTCTGTAATGTTTTAGAATACCATACAAAATTTTCTTGGAAGTATTCCTCTGTTTGAATTCTATCTCTTAACATGTATTCACTCCTTTTCTATGGGCGGATAATATTCGCCTTCTTATCGAGATTATTTATCATAATGTCGCCATTCTTCCTAACCTTCACTAACTGATAACCAACATCTCCGTGCTTCATCGCTCTATCAATTTCATCATATGTTCCTTTACCGACCGCATCTTTCAAGCGATCTCCTATCCACTCACGGCTCATCTGCTTGATTTTCGAACCCTTCAAGTAACTTAAGCGAGCGCTACCATACTTGGCCTCTGCGATGATATAGGGTGGATGACCATTGGGATTGTGGTAGACACCATCAATTCCATGGTGGGTGGCTCCGTCGATTTCTGTAGTCATATCCAGACTGATGCGCTCATAACCCAGCTGACGATAGATCTCGTCCGTACTCATCTCACCGTAGTTCCCTTTGCGCATATTACTGATAAGCTCAATCGTGCCGTCATCAACTTCCGATATAATTCCTCTTTGCTTGAGGACCTCAGCCATGCTGTGGATGTCCGTGTTAAAGACGACATCCCCCTCTTTCATCGCCTTCACCCACTCATCTTTAGTTACGTATAGAGCATTTCTTGATCGGAGTCTAGAAAGACTTGCATTTTCTACATTCTTCGCTTTAGAAGCCAGATTGTCCAAGCTCTTTCCTAGACCTGTATCTCCCAATTTCATGGTTGTTGTGTCAAGTGTAGAGAACGCTTGTACATTGACAGAACCAACAGGTGATAACTGCGTCGTTCGGATAGTCGGCACTTCCAAAGTAAACTGCTTGGCTCGCTCCAGTCCTTCTTGGGCAGCCTTGCTTAGATTTAGGAGGCCTTCATCCACTGTGGAGTCTCATTTCCCATGAGAGAATTATAGCCTAAGATCACACCTTCAGTGGAATGGCATATCTTACCAAAGCAAAATATAGCGTTCTTATCTTTATTTAGTATAACATAAATAATTTTTCCCACACTTAGAAGAACAGAGCTATGAATCTAATGTTGGCACGACTAATTATGATATGAATACTAAAGAAATAAGTCCAATGATAAAACCGAACTTACTCTACTATGATAACTAGCTTTTCACTAATTGAACAATATCTTGAAAATCATCTGAAAGAGCACCATATTGATTGTCTGCATATAGGAAGTAGCCTTCTATACCTCTATGAATAATAAGTTGCTTTTCAGTCCCAAATAAATCGGCTAGCTTTACGAAGCGGAAAAAATTTCTTCATCTAGAACCACGGGAAAAACATCTTCATTTACTGAGCAATATCAGACCAAAAAGGAATTTGGGGTAAATCAGATAAATTTGTCTCTCTGCTTATTGCAATTCCATGGAAATAATCTGTTAAACTTTTAGAATAATAAATTATATCGGAACCAACAATTGAAAATACTGGCGAAATCGGAGTATTACATGACGCAATATACCTATGACCAGAAATAGGAAATAAAGTTGGAGAATTTATTAAACGACTTAGTATCTCTCTTTTCGTAAGTTCTAAATCGCTAGGAGCTTCTCCCCAATTATCACTCCAATCAACATATTCTATTTCTTCTGCTATATTTTCTTTGATTGCTTGTATATAATTACTCAACATCTTAACATTCTGAGGTGAAAAGTCACTCCAATCATACCAGTTTTCAGGAAGTTCCTCCATATTTCCATAAACTTTTTTAAATTCGTCAGGTAAATAAACGCTATAAATTTCTTCTATCTTTCTAAACGTCCTGTCATTAAATTTTTTTGACATTATATTCTCCTTACTTTATTCTTGTGAAAGTTTGATAGTGATCTTGAGTATACCAAACAGAACCATCCTCGCCTATAACAATTCTTTCCGGTCCTCTTGGTATTCCTTTTTGATATGGATGAACATCGTACTCCTTATACTTAGTTCCATCTGGAAGAAGTTCTTCACCATTTAAAGGTTTATTTTTGTAAAGTTTTCCACCTTTAAATCCATCTGGTGGATTACCTTTATTACTATTAATCTGTGAAATAGTATCTTCAACATATCGGGGAATCCTATTAGCATCCACAGCATCATCTACTTTATCCACTACTTTAGCAGTATTCGCTATTTCATCGCTATGTTTAGCCAACTGCTCACTGGCTTCTTGGCGGAACTCTTGTCGAGCTTTCTTGCCGGCTTGTTCTGCGGCTTCCTTCGCCCCCTTAGCCACATCATCCACTTTATTTCCATAAAAAGCATTACGGGCTCGGAGTTTATCCAGTCGGGTATTCTCTACCTGTTTTGCTTTAGAAGCTAGATTGTCCAAGCTCTTTCCTAGACCTGTATCTCCCAGACTCTTGCTCATTTTTTCAAACCGCATTATTTGACTACCAGTTGAAGTCTCTCGTACAACTACAGTCGGCACTTCCAAAGTAAACTGCTTGGCTCGCTCCAGTCCTTCTTGGGTAGCCTTACTTAGATTTAGGAGACCTTCATCCACTGTATTCTGTAAGTGACGGGTGAGTTGTTTTCGATAGGTCGGCAAGGAGTGGTAAATATTATCCCCCAACCCCTTGGTCTTCTTCAAGAGCCCTTTAAAGGTATCGAAATTCTTAACACCTTGTTCGATGCCTTCCTTCACTGCTGTTTTGATACTAGTCTTAACAGCGGTGAGTCCTGCTGTCTTTCCTGTTTTAGCTAATGTACCTAGATATTTCCCTGCTGGGATTAAGTCTAGTAAGGCAAAGGCGCCTCGCATGCCTCGCTCGGTATTGTCCAACTCGCGGCCAGTCCCCCAGTCCTTTGCGAAAAGGCACTTAACTGAATATTAAGTGCCGATATCAAAAGTATTATAGCTGATTTTCTTTTACTTCTTCAAACCATTTGTCAAACTCTAGATTTGGAAGCAACTCTTCATCCTTGTCATAACGTCCTTCATAGCTATAACGACTGTCAAGACTATTTTTCTGAGCATCATAAATTAACCACATTTCAGTTGGATGTTCACGATTATATTCTTGGCAAACATCAATCAATTTTTGTATATCTTCATTACCGTATCGTAATACTGAAAACATCATATTATCAGAATCATCTACTTTAGTATCCAAAACAGTGTTAACCCTGTGTAATTCGACAAAAACTCCATTAATTTTATAAAAAACATCAAAAGAAAGTAATGCTTCTTCAGAAATGCAATAAATATATACTTTCTCTGCCTGATTTTGAACATATTCCATAGCTAATGCAATCATGCTAGCCTGAACTTCTATAAACTTATCTTCAAAAGTCATTATGTCCTTCCACTTCTTCTTTAATTTCTTTGTACCATTGTTCAAAAATATCATCTGCTGTTAATGTATCTGAGTTGGAATAAAATAAATCATAGGAATACTTACCGCTTACTTTATTCTGTATATTATCATAAATCAATTTTATCTGTGTAGGCATCGGACGATTATACTTTCGACAAATTTTATGAATATCTTGTAAATCTTGATTTCCTAATTTCAAAACTGAAAAAATCAAATTATCTATTTCAGATTCACTCATACCTTTTTGTGAAAGTTCATGCAACATTACAATATTATTTCTATCATCTTTATAGAAAACATCAAAAGAATACATTGTCTCAAAAGAACCATATATGTATACAGTATCAATCTTTTGCTCTACCCTATCCGCATATTCTAGTGCTAGTTGAATCATGTCTGTCTGTTTGGCTGAAAATTCGTCTTCAAATGTCATTGTTTTCTCCTAATTATTTGGTATATTTTTAAATGTTGGTTTGCCATCTATTTTATAAAAAACTTCAAAACTATCCGGTCTCAGACTGTCTCCAACGTAGTTCAACTTTACACTAACAGAAACATCCTTGCCTTCTTCCAAAGCTTTAGCCCATTGGTTTTCCAATTTTTTATACTCACTCAAATTTACTTTTCTTAACTGAGAAACTACGTTATCTTTTCTAGGTGATCCCCCAAATCTATCACCAGCCATATGTCCAGCTTGATCTCCCGATAACTTACCAGGTGACTTGGAATCGTGTGGTAATCGTTTAGTTCTTTCTGTTAGATGAAGTTCCTCCGCATCCCAATTAGTTAAACGGCCTAAGTCATCAGTTTGATAAATATACTCAAATTCTCCAGCTTGATATCTGATATTTGGTCTTAAGTTTCCAAATTCATCAAAGTGAGAACCGTCCCTAATTATATTTTCTGCAGTATCCTTACTAGCTTTACTTCCAGCCTCCACCACATCATCCACTTTATTTCCATAAAAAGCATTACGGGCTCGGAGTTTATCCAGTCGGGTGTTTTCTACATGTTTTGCTTTAGAAGCCAGATTGTCCAAGCTCTTTCCTAGACCTGTATCTCCCAGACTCTTACTCATTTTTTCAAACCGCATTATTTGACTACCAGTTGAAGTCTCTCGTACGACTACAGTCGGCACTTCCAAGGTAAACTGCTTGGCTCGCTCCAGTCCTTCTTGGGTAGCCTTGCTTAGATTTAGGAGACCTTCGTCTACTGTATTTTGTAAGTGATGGGTGAGTTGTTTTCGATAGGTAGACAAGGAGTGATAAATATTATCCCCCAGCCCCTTGGTCTTCTTCAAGAGCCCTTTAAAGGTATCGAAATTCTTAGCGCCTTGTTCGACGCCTTCCTTCACCGCTGTTTTGATACTAGTCTTAACAGCGGTGAGCCCTGCAGTCTTTCCTGTCTTGGCCAAGCCACTGAGGTATTTACCGGCTGGGATCAAGTCAAGCAGGGCAAAGAAGCCCCTCGTAGCTCTCTCGTTCCCATCCAGCTCGCGGCCAGTACCCCAGTCCTTGCCAGAAGCGGCAGAGTACATTTCCGCTGCTGCTACGACCGTTGATAGAACCGCACCGGCAGGAGGGCAGAAGACATACAAGACAACTGTAGCCGCGGTCAGAGTCAAATCCCGCCACATCTCTGTAGTGGACTTTTCATCATCAATCGATACATACTCGAAAGATCGGGTTTGGTGCATAACTTGGACATATTCTGTCTCCGTCAGCCTGCTATCCTTATAGTCCTTACTCTTCTTATACTTCTCATAGCTTTTCTTCAGTGATGCCTTATAAGGGCTATCAACCTTGTAGAGCTCGTCAATCCCTATCTCAGGTGGGGTGACTTCCTTGGTACCGACAGGATGGCCATAAGGATCTTTCACAGACTCGATTCGCTTATAGCCAATCTTGTTAGTCGTTTTATACTTTTGAATGTTAAGGGCTTCGAGCTTGGCTCCGACTTTGTCCATAGCCTCATAGAAGGGGCGGTCGATTTTCTTATTGATGTAGGTGTTCACATTCTCAGCATACCGCTCTAAGGTAGAGAGTTTGGCTTGCAGAGTTTGGGCAGTGCTGGTTTCATCGTGATAAGTATAGGAAACAACACCGTCCGTATCCTTTTCCTTGATGAGTTTCTGGACCTTCTCAGAAATCTTGACCAGATCCTCCACCCGTTTGGCAAATCCGGTCGAAGTTGTGCCTGTACTATAGCTCCCTGCTTGAGCATTTGTGTAATTTCCATAGCCACTGCTAGAGACTGTGGCATTTTCAGTGAGGCCTGTCAGGGCTTGTTTCATCGTCTTCCAGGTCGATGAATGAAGTTCTACGTCTTTGGTCATTGGTCACCTCGCGGAATGATTCCCAGAGTTTTTAAGTTTTGTACTGGGTCTGCTCTATGGGAATCATGATAGCACTCGCTGTCGTAAAGACATTCCCGACATCATGATACAGCTTGTCATTACCCATGAAAAGCGTATCTCTGATAGAAGCCCTCTAATACATCTCAATCCATTGAGTCACAGAATCTATGATTTTAATTGAAAAGCAATTTTGTTATTAGTTCCTTAATCTGTTTATTCAACATCAATCCTCTATCATCAGCGGAAAAATATCTTCCCCCCTGTACATTTTATCTTCCATTTCTTTCCACTCTAAAACCAATTTATAAAGCTCATTTGTAGGAATAAAGCATGGTTCACCAAGACTTTCATCATCCATTTGATAGTATACTTCTGTTTCCTCCTTACCTATATCAATATTCAACATATTACCACCAAAATCAGATGATTCTTTTTGACCAGTAACAACCGCCTCTAATTCTTTATAAATATGAGGGTAAAAATTATTAACCTCAGTGATAAAAAACTCGCCTAAAGTTTGATATTTTTCATCCAAAAATTTTATTGATAATCTAATATCACCGTCAGGATATTTAAATATTCTATATCGTCTTTTTAACATTTGTTACGTCCCTTTCTATTTACTGCTAGGATATGCTGAAATAATCTTTTTCTCAGAGTCTAAATACATCGTAATTTTCATTCCATTCTTACTTGTACCTTCATAAAGGTTTCTTGATTTAGTGTCAAATACCCTTGTTTCATATGCCTCATTAATAGCATCCACAACCTCTTGAGGGCTCATACGGTCAGGAAAGAAGGTTGAATACCCTTCATTTCCTTTTTTAGGAATTCCATTTACTTCAACTTTTGCTTCATAAACTCCAGCATCATTTAAGGCAGGACTTTTCGTACCTTCTATGATACTACCAGAAGTCCCCTCTACCATATCATAGTGATAACCTCCTGCTTGTCTTCTCCTTACATCACCTTCAAAAATGTGAATTAAAGACTTCTCAGTAAAGTTCTCTGTGTGTTGGAGTTTAGCTAAGTCATCCATATTGTACATTTTGAATTTGGAAGCATTACGAGCTCGAAGTCTATCCAGTCGGGTGTTTTCTACATGTTTTGCTTTAGAAGCCAGATTGTCCAGGCTCTTTCCTAGACCTGTATCTCCCAGACTCTTGCTCATTTTTTCAAACCGCATCATTTGACTACCAGTTGAAGTCTCTCGTACGACTACAGTCGGTACTTCCAAAGTAAACTGCTTGGCTCGCTCCAGTCCTTCTTGGGTTGCCCTGCTTAGATTTAGAAGGCCTTCGTCTACTGTATTTTGTAGGTGACGGGTGAGTTGTTTACGATAGGTCGATAGGGAGTGATAAATATTATCCCCCAGCCCCTTGGTCTTCTTCAAGAGCCCTTTAAAGGTATCGAAATTCTTAGCGCCTTGTTCGACGCCTTCCTTCACCGCTGTTTTGATACTAGTCTTAACAGCGGTGAGCCCTGCAGTCTTTCCTGTTTTAGCTAATGTACCTAGATATTTCCCTGCTGGGATTAAGTCTAGTAAGGCAAAGGCGCCTCGCATGCCTCGCTCGGTATTGTCCAACTCGCGGCCAGTCCCCCAGTCCTTACCAGAAGCGGCAGAGTACATTTCCGCTGCTGCTACGACCGTTGATAGAACCGCACCGGCAGGAGGGCAGAAGACATACAAGACAACTGTAGCCGCGGTCAGAGTCAAATCCCGCCACATCTCTGTAGTGGACTTTTCATCATCAATCGATACATACTCGAAAGATCGGGTTTGGTGCATAACTTGGACATATTCTGTCTCCGTCAGCCTGCTATCCTTATAGTCCTTACTCTTCTTATACTCCTCATAGCTTTTCTTCAGTGACGCCTTATAAGGACTATCAACCTTGTAGAGTTCGTCAATCCCTATCTCAGGTGGGGTGACTTCCTTGGTGCCGACAGGATGGCCATAAGGATCTTTCACAGGCTCGATCCGCTTATAGCCAATCTTGTTAGTCGTTTTATACTGTTGAATGTTAAGGGCTTCAAGTTTGGCTCCTACCTTGTCCATAGCCTCATAGAAGGGGCGATCGATTTTCTTATTGATGTAGGTGTTCACATTCTCAGCATACCGCTCTAAGGTAGAGAGTTTGGCTTGTAGAGTTTGGGCGGTGCTGGTTTCATCGTGATAAGTATAGGAAACGACACCGTCCGTATCCTTTTCCTTGATGAGTTTCTGGACCTTTTCAGAAATCTTGACCAGATCCTCCACCCGTTTGGCAAATCCGATCGAAGCTGTGCCTGTACCCCAGTCCTTTGTGAAAAGGCACTTAACTGAATATTAAGTGCCGATATCAAAAGTATTATAGCTGATTTTCTTTTACTTCTTCAAACCATTTTTCAAACTCTAGACGTGGAAGCAATTCCTCATCCTTGTCATAACGCCCTTCATAGCTATAGCGACTATCAAGGCTGTTTTTCTGAGCATCATAAATCAACCACATTTCAGTTGGGTGTTCACGATTGTATTCTTGACAAACATCAAGCAATTTTTGTATATCTTCAGCTCCATATCCCAATACAGCAAATGCCATATTATCGGAATCATCTATTTTTTTTGTCGCAACTTCATTAACTTTATCCATTTCAATTACAATACCATTAATCTTATAAAAAACTTTATATGATTGCAATGCTTCTTCAGAAATGCAATAAATATATACTTTCTCTGCCTGATTTTGGACATACTCCATAGCTAATGCAATCATGCTAGCCTGAACTTCCATAAATTTATCTTCAAAAGTCATTATGTCCTTCCACTTCTTCTTTTATTTCTTTGTACCATTCCATGAAAATATCGTAAGAGGTTAATGTGTCTGAGTTGGAATAAAATAAATCATAGGAATACTGTGCCTTAGCTTTTTTATTCACATTATCATATACCAATTTCAGTTGAGTTGGGGCTTGTTTTTTATTCTCTTGGAATAATGTTATAAATCGTTTAAAATCAGTTATTCCAATGTCTAAGTATTGAAACATTCTATCAGTCGTTAAATTCTCTATACCAAGCTGGTCTAGTTTATTTATCGTATATACTTTGTTATCTTGAGCAAAAAAACTGTTAAAAAATAAGGAATTATTCTCATAGGAACCGTAAATATAGACAGTATCTATTTTGCCTTCTGCTAGTTCAAGAGCTAGACTAATCATATCTTTTTGAATTTCTGATAATTTATCTTCAAAAATCATTTTTTCACCTCTAATTTTCTATTATACTCTTAATTGGAACTCCGTCAATTATGTATCTCACTTCAAAACTATCCGGTCGAAACTGTTCCAGTACTATTGTCTCCTACTTGAGGACCTCAGCCATGCTGTGGATGTCCGTGTTAACATAAAGAAAAGGAGGCTACATGTTCGACAAAAACTGGGTGGAAACCCAGTTTTCTTAGTTTTCTTGGACTAGAAGGTCATATGGAAAGTACTCTAAGTCTTTCAAACGTTCGTCGAAAATCTCTTTAATCTTGCAGGTTGCGGCGGTGTCAAAACTCCAGTAGCCTACATAAGTATCTTTGGTATGGTTGTTATACCATGGAGCATCCGAGTGGCTATAGTACCAGAAACCCTGCGCCTTGGCTACACTCTCATAAGTGTCTTCAATCATATTTTGATACTCTAAAATCGAATGGAAAGGGACTATCTTATCATGGAATAGATAAACCATGTAGTATTCAATCAAGCCATCTGTGTGGTCCATCTGCTCATAAATAGCCTTCAAATCATCCAGAAACTCTTCCTTGCGCTCACTATAAAGAACTCCTAATGCAAATATATCAACCGCCAAGTCAAAAGGAACTCCTTCCGAAGCGACCTCTTTTAAGTTGGAGAGGATCCCTTGGTAATAAGGAAAGAGCTCCTGAACATCCTTCCCTAGAGAGTAGCCAACTCTTAATAAATCTTCATAATTAATCACCATGAATCTAAAATGATTCACGAGATCTTTGGGTTTTTCCTTTTCAAAATCTTCTATATCTTCCTGTAAGCATTTAGAATACCATTCAAATGCTTCTTGAAAGTATTCCTCTGTTTTGATTCTATCTCTTATCATGTATTAACTCCTTTTCTATGGGCGGATAATATTCGCCTTCTTATCAAGATTATTTATCATAATGTCGCCATTCTTTCTAACCTTCACTAACTGATAACCTACATTATCATTTTTCATTGCACTCTTAATTTCTTGATATTTTCTACCTCCGACCGCATCTTTCAAGCGATCCCCTATCCACTCACGGCTCATCTGCTTGATATCCGAACCCTTCAAGTAACTTAAGCGAGCGCTGCCATACTTAGCCTCTGCAATGATATAAGGTGGGTGACCATTGGGATTGTAGTAGACTCCGTCAATTCCATGGTGGGTGGCTCCATCGATTTCTGTGGTCATGTCCAGACTGATGCGCTCATAACCCAGCTGACGATAGATCTCGTCCGTAGTCATCTCACCGTAGTTCCCTTTGCGCATATTACTGATCAGCTCAATAGTTCCGTCATCAACCTCTGATATGATCCCTCTTTGCTTGAGGACCTCAGCCATGCTGTGGATGTCCGTGTTAAAGACGACATCCCCCTCTTTCATCGCCTTCACCCACTCATCTTTAGTTACGTATAGAGCATTTCTTGATCGGAGTCTAGAAAGACTTGCATTTTCTACATTCTTCGCTTTAGAAGCCAGATTGTCCAAGCTCTTTCCTAGACCTGTATCTCCCAATTTCATGGTTGTTGTGTCAAGTGTAGAGAACGCTTGTACATTGACAGAACCAACAGGTGATAACTGCGTCGTTCGGATAGTCGGCACTTCCAAAGTAAACTGCTTGGCTCGCTCCAGTCCTTCTTGGGCAGCCTTGCTTAGATTTAGGAGGCCTTCGTCTACTGTATTTTGTAAGTGACGGGCGAGTTGTTTTCGATAGGTCGGCAAGGAGTGGTAAATATTATCCCCCAGCCCCTTGGTCTTCTTCAAGAGCCCTTTAAAGGTATCGAAATTCTTAGCGCCTTGTTCGACGCCTTCCTTCACCGCTGTTTTGATACTAGTCTTAACAGCGGTGAGCCCTGCAGTCTTTCCTGTCTTGGCCAAGCCACTGAGGTATTTACCGGCTGGGATCAAGTCAAGCAGGGCAAAGAAGCCCCTCGTAGCTCTCTCGTTCCCATCCAGCTCGCGGCCAGTACCCCAGTCCTTGCCAGAAGCGGCAGAGTACATTTCCGCTGCTGCTACGACCGTTGATAGAACCGCACCGGCAGGAGGGCAGAAGACATACAAGACAACTGTAGCCGCGGTCAGAGTCAAATCCCGCCACATCTCTGTAGTGGACTTTTCATCATCAATCGATACATACTCGAAAGATCGGGTTTGGTGCATAACTTGGACATATTCTGTCTCCGTCAGCCTGCTATCCTTATAGTCCTTACTCTTCTTATACTTCTCATAGCTTTTCTTCAGTGATGCCTTATAAGGGCTATCAACCTTGTAGAGCTCGTCAATCCCTATCTCAGGTGGGGTGACTTCCTTGGTACCGACAGGATGGCCATAAGGATCTTTCACAGACTCGATTCGCTTATAGCCAATCTTGTTAGTCGTTTTATACTTTTGAATGTTAAGGGCTTCGAGCTTGGCTCCGACTTTGTCCATAGCCTCATAGAAGGGGCGGTCGATTTTCTTATTGATGTAGGTGTTCACATTCTCAGCATACCGCTCTAAGGTAGAGAGTTTGGCTTGCAGAGTTTGGGCAGTGCTGGTTTCATCGTGATAAGTATAGGAAACAACACCGTCCGTATCCTTTTCCTTGATGAGTTTCTGGACCTTCTCAGAAATCTTGACCAGATCCTCCACCCGTTTGGCAAATCCGGTCGAAGTTGTGCCTGTACTATAGCTCCCTGCTTGAGCATTTGTGTAATTTCCATAGCCACTGCTAGAGACTGTGGCATTTTCAGTGAGGCCTGTCAGGGCTTGTTTCATCGTCTTCCAGGTCGATGAATGAAGTTCTACGTCTTTGGTCATTGGTCACCTCGCGGAATCATTCCCAGAGTTTCTAAGTTTTGTACGAGAGCTGGATCAGCAACAAGACCATTTATAAAATCATCTCTAAGCTTGGCATCTTGTTCGATCATTTGTCCCATCATGCTTAAAATCTCACTATTAGCACGTCGGTATAGGTCTCCGACTTCATTCACTTTATTGAGCATATCAGCATAGTGGTCCATTGCTTTTGAAGCTTCTCCACCCTCATAATATTTCGTTTCAGATAGGCTCTTTAATTTTGGAGCTAAGTTATTTTGAAATGAAATTTCAATATTGGTGATGTAAGACATGATTGTATGCATTTCATCAGGATTCATGGTGATTTCGTTAGATCCACCAGCACCCATTACAGTCGTTTCAGTCACTACCATTTTCAAAATCCTCCTCCCTAAACGGAATGGCAAGCCAGCTATACAATCTCTCAAGGAAATAGTATTGGCTAAAGCGGTATAACTCTTCTTGATTTACATCAAATCCCAATAGTTGGCCCTCTTCTTCAACGAATAGATACGAAGCTGTTAATAATGCTGCGTGTCTGGTCTCGCACATTTGTTCCAAAGGATAATACTGTACCATCAGTGCTTGATCTGATGCTAAAGCCGTTTCGATATCAGGAGTTAGTTGCTTTCTTTCAGTTAGAAAATCAACCTCATCTTCCAGAGGAATCCTTGTCACCAATGGGAGCTTGTCTTGCAGCAGCAATAAGCGACTCATAGGACTAATCTTGACAAGTTGATATTCCTGACCAGTATCTACGATTAGGATAGAAAAATTACTGTCTCGGCATTGCATGAAATAGAAATTATTTAGAATGACCAAAGATCTACCCAAGCAATATTCTTTTAGAGTCTCAACTATGACAAACCCTGCTTTTGTTAGTGAACCATCCTCGTTCACCAAACCTTTTTTCTCAAGATCTTCTTTGGCTATCGTCCAAATGGTTTCAGAAGCAGTGACAATATCATCTAGCGTGGGCAACCCGGGCATCAACTCCCCATCAAAGGCACCAATCAGATAATGGAGTTCATGAATAGAAAACGTTTCTTTATGTGACATATTTACAACCCCTTTATTGATGCAACTTCTGATGAGTTATTGTAATTATCAATTGATTTTTTCAGACCAGAGACTGCTTTTTCATGTTCTTGCATGATAGACCTTAGATCCTTATGGTATTTATGGATAATATCTAAATAGGATTCAAATGCTACCTTAGTTTTTCCTGACCACTTGGCAGATTGGAGATAAGTTTTTAATCGAGTAACCGTTTGATAAGAGTTCGTCAATTCTTGATTGATCTCTTTTGAAAGCTTAATAGCTGTCTCCAAATCCTTATATTTGATTTTCAAATCCGCCATGAATCTTACCTCCGTCTTTTATTTCTATTTTTACGTTCCTCAGCTTGACGTCTTGCTTCAGCTTCTCGCTCTTTACGCTCTTCCTCAGCTAAGCGGTCATAGTATTTATATCGTTCATAGGCTGCATCCACAGCACTCGATAAGCTTTTTGCATCACTAGACTGATTGGTTCGTACAGTATCAACTTTTCCTTTTACTCGACCTTCGCTATCACTAAAAACATCCTCTGGAATAAAACTTGTACTCATTGAAGGTCGAGAGTTATTATAGCTATCAACTTTTCCTTCCATCGCTTTTAATTTTTCCTTAAAGCTTTTTAATTGACTGTTCAAGTCGTTATACAATGCTTTATATTGTTCCCTTTTCTTTTCTGTATCTGTTCCAAACCACGCGTCCCATAATGACATACTGAGTAGCCTCCTTCTAAAACTTTCTGCATTAAAACAAGCGAAAGCATACCACGAATTCATCAAGTAAGAAGGGATAGTATGATCCCTCGAATAAAGTCGGGTAACACTTTAAAAATATTCTCATTTTATTTTATCATATTTTCTAACTATTTAAAATCAAATAAAAAAGGATCTAATCCTGTTCAGTACAGAATTAGAACTTTCAATGATTTTTTCCAACTTTTGAAGCAAAACACAAAAGTACATTAAGGAAAATATTTTTTGCAAAAAATCCACTAAAAATAAATTCAGGAAACCGTAATCGGTCTGTTCTTTTTAATATTCCTAATGATTTAAAGGATTTAATAACGATATGAAGAGCTATTTCAAAAAACACGAAAAAAGCACCCATAGGGCAACTTGTAAACGTTGATAGTATCGTATTGATTAAGGTTTTGAGGCAACTGACTTTGTCAGATTGCAGCCACATTTGTAAGTGACTAAAGTCGCAACAACTGTGTCAATTGCACCAATTTAAGTATGAAAGTACAAAAAGAACACCCCGAAAGGTGCTCTTTGTAAGTATCGTAATTCTCTCGAATGAACGTTTACTAAATTGTGATGCTTTACGGACTTTCTTAAGACCTGGTTGGAAAGTGTGGGTTTCAGTTGGGTTAAAAACAGCACAATATCAAGGCTTTTAAGAACAATATCTACTAATTAATTTCATAAAATATGAATTAATAGATTCTAAATAGGGGAATTTCTTAACGCATAACTTTCAATCCTATCCTCTTCCTTCTTATCCTAATAAAGTTTGTAATATTGGAATAACAACGATAAATAGAACCGTACTTAGAGTCACCACATTCGTAGAGAATTCCACATCTCCTTTTCCCTGATTAGCAAGGATTGGGAGAACAGCTAGAGCTGGCGTAGCGGACTGAATCATAAAGGTCTTAAATTCTACTGTCGCTATATTTGGTGCAAAGATCTTCAATACAAGAAGCATGATTAGAGGAGCTAGGATAAAGCGTCCAACTAAAGTGACAATTGTATCTTTATCAAAAGTAATAGTTTTCAAGCCTGCCTTTGCAAGAACGATACCAATATAAATCAGAGATAGAGGAGTGACGATATTTCCAACATAGGTTAAGGTATTCGTTGCGAAATCTGGAATAGAGATTCGGAGAATCAAAAATAGCAGAGCCACAAGAAAACCTACAAGCGGAGCTGGTAGCAATTTCTTCCAGTCAAATTTAGTTGTCTCCTTGCTTTGACCCGATTTACTGTCGCTCGTCATCAAATACACGCCCAATGTCCAGGTGGAAATCGTATTGGTGATATAGTAAATCAAGAAATAAGGAAGAGCCTGATCCCCAAAAAGAGCAACGTTTAAAGGTAAACCAATAAAAATAGTATTGGCATTCACAAAGGTATTAATCATGGTCCCTCGCCGTCCTGGACGAACCTTGAAAACCACAACTGCAATATAAGCTACGATATATCCCATGATAAAGGCTACAAAAGTATAAAGGAGACCTCCAGAAAGACTGATTAGTTTATCTAGTGTTAGGTATTTCATCACCGACACAAAGATTGATGCTGGCAAGGCTACATTCATGATCAAACGAGATAGGTTAGGTCCAAAGTCATCTCCAAACCATCCCTTCACCTGAAGAATATACCCCAAAACAATAATAGCGATAATCGGAATGATACTCGTAATCGAGGTTAAAAAGAGTGACATAGGTATCCTTTCTAAATTTCTTAAGTCCACAGCCCATACAAATCTGTCGCTATAGAAGGATAGACAGCAACAGGAATGAATTATCTATACTCTGGATACCACTTCAAATCACGAACTGCTTTGGCCATATCTGTTTCCTTAGCGCGTGCAAGACCTTGCTCTTGTGCTTTTTTAGCGACTGCTTCTGCTACTTTAATAGAAACATCTGCTACATACTTGAATGGTGGCAAGACAGGAGCTCCTGGTTGGCCTGGATTGACAATACCACTCAATGAATGAGCCGCTGCTCCAATCATTTCATCAGTTAAAAGACTTGCTTCAGAAGCCAGCATACCTAGACCAAGACCTGGGTAAATCAAGGCATTATTGGCTTGACCAATCACATAGTCTACACCTTTATAAGAAACCGTATCAGCAGGAATTCCTGTTGCGACAAAAGCTTTGCCATCTGACCATTCAATCAAATCTTTGGCACTAGCTTCAGCTAGTTTGGTTGGATTTGACAAAGGGAAGATCATCGGACGATCTGTATTTTCACACATAGCTTCTACTATTTCTTTAGTGAAGGTATTAGGTTGAGTTGAAGTTCCTACAAGAATGGTTGGCTTCACAGTCTTCACTACTTCAAGCAGGTCAGTCAACTTGTCTGCGTTACTAAAGTCAGCACGTTTCTTAGCAAATGGTTTTTGCTCTGGTGTCAAGTCATCCATGTCATCAAAGAGAAGACCTTGTTTATCAACCATAAAGAAACGTTTATAGGCTTCTTCTTCAGAAAGACCTTCACTCACCATTTCACGAAGAACACGAGAGGCAATTCCTGCACCCGCAGTACCACCACCATAGCAGAGATAAACTTGATCTGTTAATTTTTCACCACTAATATCCAGTGAACCAAAGATACCACCCAAGGTAACGATTCCTGTACCTTGAATATCATCATTAAAGGTCGGAATTTGTTTCCGGTATTTTTCAAGAATATTGGCAGCATTCAAGCGACCGAAGTCTTCCCAGTGAAGGTAGAGTTTAGGAAAGAGACGTTCTGCTGTTTGAACAAATCGGTCAATGAAGTCGTAGTAACGATCCCCACGGACCCGTTCGTGACGATTTCCTAAGTAATTAGGACTATTCCGAAGTTCTTCACGGTTAGTCCCTGCATCAATGACTAAAGGAAGAACCATAGAAGGATCGATTCCAGCAGCACCCGTGTAGACCATCAATTTCCCAACAGAAATATCGACACCATTTGTTCCCCAGTCACCGATTCCAAGGATTCCTTCTGCATCTGTTACAACAATGAGACGAATCTCGCGACCCCCGGCAGCGTTTTTCAAAGTAGCTTCAATATTTTCAGGATGATTAATATCAAGATATCCCGCATATTGGGGATCTACAAAAAGATCACTATAGCCTTCAATCGTATCTGCAATGGTTGGATCATATACAATTGGATTGAATTCTTCCAAATGTTGAGAAAAGAGGTAATAGAAAAGAGTCCGGTTGGTATTAAAAATTTCCATTAGGAAAAGACGCTTTTCCAAATCATTGGCTTTTGTTTGCATCTGTGCATAAGTTTGCGCTGCTTGTTCTTCAATGGTTTGAACATAAGGTGGCAGTAAACCAATAAGACCTAGTTCCTTCCGCTCCTCTATGGTAAAGGCAGTACCTTTATTGAGGAAAGGGTTGTTTAAAATATCATGTGCAGTCATAGTGCAACCTCCTTTTTACTTCTATTATACCACTTAAAAAGAATTGTTTGGAAAACTTTGTTGCTTAAAAAATACAATTGTGTACGCATATGTTATAATGAGTCTACGAGAACAATTTTCTAATAAGCTCTTTTATACTTAAAACGCCACTGTTAATGACACTTTAAGTTGTTATATTTTATAAAGCTCTGGACTCATAAAACTCTCGATGATCACTCTTTACTAAAAGTTTCGAGTAAAAGAAACTAATCATACAAATTGGCAATCCGAATTAAAATAAATATTATATAAGTTTGTTATACAATACTTTGTATTTTTTAAGATGTTTTTTTGTCATGCAAAACTTGTATTCTATTTATATGACGAATAAAAACTATTTACAACAATATATTTCCCAAAAAGTGAAATATTTTCGAACACAGAAAAAAATGAGCCAGGAAGAACTTTCGGAACAAGCAGGACTTGGGCTTAAGTATATCAATCAACTTGAAAACCAAAATGTGAATCTGACCATTCACAGTCTTGAAAAAGTGATTGACGCCCTAGAGATGACCCCAGAGGAATTTTTCAATTTTGATAGCCTTGAATCAACCTCTGATAAGACTGGCAATCTTTCACTCAAAAGAATCAACATGAAGATTAAACAGCTCCCCATTAATAAACGAGAAAAGATGTTGGTCATTTTTGAAAGTATCTTAGATAACCTTTGATATCCCTGACTCACTTACATTTTAACCGGTGAATACTCGTATAGTCAAATTGTAGGATACGGATAAAAAGTATTTATCTGGTGATTTCCACTTATTTTCCTTCTCCAACTAATGAAAGTGAGCCCATATGAATTTAAAAGATCTACAATATTTTTATGACCTCTGCCAGCTTCAATCCTATACGGAAGTAGCAAAACAACATAAAGTCAGCCAACCATCTATTTCTTATGCCATCAAGCGCTTAGAGGAATCTTTTAATTGCAAATTGATTCACCATGATCCTTCACATCGCTCCTTTAAACTAACTACTCAAGGACAAATCCTTCTGAAGCATACAGAACTGATTTTACCTGAGGTCATTTCTACTCGCAAAGAAATTAATCGCTCCTTGGCGCAATACTCTACTGTAGGATTCCCTCCTATTATCATTCAGTATCTCTTTGCTGCCTTAAACGAAAAAGATAAATTCGATTTTTTAAAAAAGGTACGCCCTATCCGCGGTGGCTCCGTAGAGTTATTAAACCTTCTCCTCAAGGGAAATCTTGATGCAAGTCTACTCGGCTTGATTGAACCACTCAATCATCCTTCAATAGAGACACATGAACTCTTTCATAAAGAACTGTATGTCGTTTTATCTAAGAACCATCCTCTTGCTACTGCTCCTTCCCTAGCTTTTGAAGAATTAGTAGATCAATCCTTTATACTCTTAGACGAACACTTTGTTCACCTGAAAGCTTTTGAAACACTTAATCAAAAGTATCAAAACAAGGCAGAAATATTCTTTAAGACTGATGACATTGTCATTCTTAAAGAACTTTTAAAGAAAGGGATTGGCGTTAGTTTACTGGCTGATATCGCACTTTCTGATGAAGATGATGATTTAATAAAAATCCCTCTAATACCGGAGGACCAGATAACATTTACAGTTTATTACGCTTATCTCAAATCAGCTACACTATCATCAGAAGTAGAAGCCTTATTTAAGCTCATTAAATCATATGAATAGAAAAAACTCTAACTATCAACTACCTGATAGCTAGAGTTTTTTACATTATAGGTATTAAACTAAAGTACGAAGAAATAGGATATGATCGCCGAATCTTTTCGTTTACCTGATACCATTCAACGAGATTCCCAATTATAAATCTACAAAGTGTCGATAAAAAAGAACACCCCGAAAGGTGCTCTTTGTAAGTATCGTAATTCTCTCGAATTAACGTTTACTAAATTGTGATGCTTTACGAGCTTTCTTAAGACCTGGTTTTTTCTACATCATGATATTTATGGTAAATTATCACTAAAATCAAGTAATTTTAAGAAATAAATTCTCAATCTTTACATACATAACCCTTTTAAAAATCAAGAGATTATCAATTTTCAGTTTTCGGAGCTTATATAATTGAGAAACATCGATTTATTTTTCTTCGTTTTTCTTCGTTTTTCTTCGTTTCATTACTTATTGTGAAATGATGTATAATACAAATCACATTCCCATACAAACAAATGAATTTCAAATCTATAAAGCGCATGAATTTCATGAATTTAAAAGTAAGATTACTTTATAAATTCACTAATTAATAACTATGTTTTCTTCGTTTTTCTTCGTTTTTCTTCGTTTTTATTTCATTTCTAATTTATAGTATTGACTGCGATCTTTCGTACTTGTCCCATACCATGTTAAAATGCCTTTTGCTCTCAACGTTTTCAATAATTTCGACGAGTAAGAAACACTCCTACCTAAGAACTCTGCTACTTTTTTAGTTGTCATAGGTTCTGCTGTATTGTACATATACTGTATCAATAGTTTTTCATCAACACTTAAATCACTATAATCTCTAAGTTTACTTTCCAAAGAATCACGTGTTCTCAATGTTCTACTTGTAATACTGTTTTCTAATGTTAAAACTACTTTGTTACCTGGTTCAGAGTAACACGGTTCATGGAGAAAAGCAGATTCCATTTCAGAATAGATTCGTTTTACTCCCTCATTCATTTCTCGGACCCACCCAAATTCAGTTAAGGTACGAGCTATACGCGGATTTCTAGAAAAACGTTCATGTCGTATATTCTCAACAGTTACAATATTCGGTAGTTTGCCTGGGCTATGAATCTCTAAACGATTATCAAACATCAATACCCTGATATGATCTCCGTATACGGAATAATTCCTGTGGGTTACTGCATTTACAATTCCTTCAAACCAAGCAAATTCAGGATATTCTGGAAGTATCTGAAATCTACCATCACTATCTAGATACTGAAACTCTCGTAGCTGGGTTCGAATAAAATCTCTAACTTTAACAATTAATTTAGGCAATGCATCATCAAATGTTACTTCCTTAATAACATTAAATTCACTTCCTGTACCTACATCTACCCCATCAAACCGTTGAAAACGAACACGCGCTTGAGGAAAAAATGCTGAAGGATACTTACCAAAGATAAGAATAGCCGCCTTTGTCAATTTACCATTGATAAGAAATCGTCTTGCCTTTAGTATCTCCTCAGTTGAACGTTCTGAAATATCAAAATGTTCCTTAAAGTCCTGAACTAACAGTTCATCAATATCATCTAATGTAGCATCTTCAATGATCTCATCTTCAAAGAAACGCTGTCCCTTATCATAACTAAGTTGTATACGTTGCTCATAACTCAATTTGACTGATTCATCTCCCTGTCGTAGGTATACCTCATCGTTTGGAGCGGCAATCACTCTGTTCGATGATAATTCAACTGAAATAACCAAAATCAGGTCGTCTTCTCCCTTATGATTAATCACAGGTATTTCCTCAAAAGATAAGTCCAACGGTGTATCTCGCATCTCTCGGTCTATCTTTTTGAAATCATCAATTGGATAAGCTTTCCCATCCTTAAATCCAGTGATAATATTGTCCTGCTTTTCATCTTCAATCCCAATAATCAACTGACCTCCGTCAGCATTAGCAAAGGCAATCAGATGCTTTAACAATTCCGATGGTCTTTTCCTAGCTGATTTCCTATCCAAATATTGATTTTCTGGCGAAAATTGCCAGTAATTAAAATCATATTTCATCTATTTTCTCCTAATTTTTGGTTAACTAATAATGATTATTCTGCATTCCTTACTGAATCTGTTTTTCTTAAGATAATAGGCTAGGTGTTTCATTATGATAAGGGCGAGTATACTTTTCAACTTTAATATATAAATCCTTTAGAAGATTGATACTCATCAAAACTGCTCCACCAGTATTTAATTTTTTATTTATTTGTTGATTTAATATTTTCTAAAATAATATCTTTAACAATTTTCAGATCCGCTTCAATTTTCTTAATATCCGTTCTTATATAATCAATCAACTCTTTACTAGATACATGTTTTTTTATATGAGCATAATCATAATAATCCTTTTTTCCATATGTTTTCCATTTTTTTCTTGAAGATGATTTTTCTAAAATTGGATTGTCCTCTAGATTGAAATCATACAAACAAGTTTTCTCTTTTATACTATCACATATTCTTTCTAAATCACCTAATTTTGCTTTATCTTCAAGAGAAAAATTAACCTTATGTCTATACTGTTTTCCTTGGATCTGAATATCAAATGATGACGTAGTATCTTCGATCGGAAGATAAATCCCGAAATGATGAGCTCCTCTTATCCTACCAGAGTATGTTTTATATCCTAAATCAGAAATCTTATTCTCTAAATTCGCATAATGAATCTTCTCGATAACCGACCTTAATCTCATACCTTCAAGTACTTTATTATGACACTCTTCTAAAAAGTATGATTCGCCATAACTTATCTTTTCAATAAACTCTTTCACATTCTTCATATATTCAACATAATCTATTAAAAATAATCTAAAAGTCTCATCTACTTTATCAAGTAAATCACTATAATACTCAATTAGCTCACCATAACTTCTTCTAAACCAACTATCAGGTAGTTCAAATTCAGGTTTAACTAAACTAAGAAGTATCCCTTTAGCATTAGAATCTTTTTCAGAATAACGAATTAATTGACTTTTGTCTGGTAAAGACTTAACTTTATTTTCTATAAAAATAACATGAGTCCTTCTATCCTCATCAATAATCTCGATAGTTAAATCAATCGAATTTTTTTCTCTGTAAACCTTTAAATCTGTATATTTTTTATTAATATCAATAACATTACTAAAAAACTTATGATTAATAAATTCAGACTTCTCCAGAACAACAGCAAATAGATTGCTGTGATATAATTCTAAATTGCTTAGTGACAGTTGATAATTCAGTGTATTTTCTATTTTATTCCTAAGATTCAGTAACTCATTATAATTTTCCATTTAGTAACTCCTTTACTATGATAATTAATGTAATGTACTTATTTTTATTATATCATAAGATAAATTAATCAGTTTATTGAAAATTTAATTTAAATAAAAGAAGACAAATACACTTTAGACAACGTATTCATCTCCTTATTAAAAGCTATTCATCAACTTCGAATTTAGGTAAACTATTGATTAACTCACCATTTGTTAGCCCTGCAACCAAAGAAATCCTCTGATATCTTCTTCCAGATACTTTACCTCTTATTAACTGACCTTTTAAAGAGCGACCATATTCTCGATAAAAATAAGTATCGAATCCTGTTTCATCAATATAAACAGGTGCTAAGTGCTTCTCTAAATCAATAAGGTGAAAATAAGGTGAACTTTTCAAAAAAACACGAAAAAAGCACCCATGAGGTGAACTCTTGAGTGCTTTGAAACGTTGATATAATCGTATTGATTAACGTTTTGAGAATTGTGATGCTTTACGAGCTTTCTTAAGACCTGGTTTCTTACGTTCAACTTTACGTGAGTCACGTGTAAGAAGTCCTGCGCGTTTCAATGAATCGCGGAAGTCTGGGTCTACTTGAAGAAGGGCACGAGCGATACCGTGACGGATAGCTCCTGATTGACCAGCGTAGCCACCACCATCAACGTTTACGAAAACGTCGTATTGACCTACAGTTGAAGTAACTGCGAATGGTTGGTTGATAACCAAGCGAAGGTCAGCGTGTGGGATGTACTCTTCAACATCTTTTTTGTTAACAGTGATTTTACCAGTTCCTGGAACAAGGCGAACGCGTGCAACAGCGTTTTTACGACGTCCAGTACCTGCATATTGTGCTTGTGACATACTTTATTGTTCCTTTCCTTAGATAAGTCCTGAAATATCAAGAACTTCTGGTTGTTGTGCAGCGTGAGTGTGCTCAGCTCCAACGAATACTTTCAATTTCATACCTTGAGCACGGCCAAGAGTATTGTGTGGAAGCATACCTTTAACTGATTTTTCGATCAAACGTACTGCATTTTTAGAACGAAGTTCACCAGCAGAGATTTGTTTCAATCCACCTGGGTGGTTTGAGTGAGTGTAGTAGATCTTATCAGTTGCTTTTTTACCAGTCAATTTAACTTTTTCAGCATTGATAACGATTACGAAGTCACCTGTATCAGTGTGTGGTGTGAATGTTGGTTTGTTTTTTCCGCGAAGTACGCTAGCAACAACTGCTGAAAGGCGTCCAAGAGGTACATCAGTTGCGTCAACAACGTACCATTTGCGTTCTACTTGGCCTGGTTTAGCCATGAATGTAGTTTTGTTCATGATTTCTCCTATATGAATATCGTTTTTGTTTACAGGGCGGATGTTCCGGTCCGCGGGGTATTTGAAAGGTTCCGGGGCCTTACAAATGGGGTAAACAATACCGTCTACTATCATACCAAATTTTACTATTAAAAGTCAATAGATATGAAAATATTTTTCCCTTTTATCATCAAAGAAGCTTTCATATTAATCATTCTCAATAAGCTTTCTTTCCCATTTTTAATCGATGTACTACTTCTTATTTTATAGTAGATATGTTTTTGCGTAATATCATTACAAACTATTTTGTTGAATTATATATTTTTTTTATATATCATACTTGACAATTATTCTAAAAGAAGGTAAGCTATATATAAATTAATTATATATATTTTTTTTACATAAGGAGGTGGTTCATGTATTTCCCTACATCCTCAGCTTTAATAAAATTTCTCATCCTTGCCATTCTTGAAAAAGATGATTCCTACGGTTATGAGATTAGTCAGACCATTAAGCTAATTGCTAACATCAAAGAGTCTATTCTTTATCCCATACTAAAAAAGCTGGAACAAAATGATTATCTCGCAACTTATTCGAAGGAAAAACAGGGGCGTAAACGAAAATACTATACACTTACTTCTTACGGATATGAATACCTACTTACTCTGAAAGAAGAGTGGAAACTTTATACTACAACAATCAACGGCATCGTAGAAGGGAGCATTCGACATGACAAAAACTGAATATCTAGCTGAGCTAGAAAAGTATCTAAAAAAACTACCACGTAAGGACTACGAAGAAACTATAGAACATTTCACTGAGTATTTTGACGAAGTAGGACCTGAAGGTGAAGTAGCCGCTATTGCTGATTTAGGAAGCCCTAAGGAAGCGGCCCACGAGATTATGTTGAATCTTTTGGACAAAAAAGTCGAGGAAGATAATCAAGACAGCAGTTCATCAAAAAACACTAAGAACATCGTCCAGATTGCTATCCTATCCATTTTGGCAGCACCCTTGGCTATTCCGCTCTTTATAGTAGCAGCACTTTTGACTTTTGTTTTCTTCCTCTTAGTCTTTATCTTTGCTCTCGTCATGGCTATAGGTGCCTTTGCATTCTTTATCTTTGGTATCAGCCTGATCTGGGACACTTTGACAGTGGGACTGACGACATCGATCCCGGCCTTCCTGTTCACTCTGGGGCTCAGTGTTCTAGCTCTGGGACTGTCTGGCATCTTCTACGCAGGCATTTCTCCTGTTACTCAGTTTGGCAAGGCTGGCTTTGTCAAACTAGCTCAACTTTTCGCAAAGAAAGGAGCACGTCATGGCTAACATCAAATTGAAAAAACCTCTTTTATCTGCAGCTATTTTAGCCTGTCTCTTTGGTGGAGCCCTGACAACTATCGGCTCCACTACAGGCGGTGTCAACGACTTGGTCAATTCTGCCAAAAGCAAGGTAAAACTCACGAAAAAAGAAGAAAGCTTCTCTGATCTTTCTTCTCTAAATATTAACTTAGCAGCTAGAAACCTCGTCATCAGCGAATCTCCTGATGACAAGGCTCACTTGACCTATTACCAAAGCGATGGTAACTATCAGATTGATGGAAGCTCGCTTGGAAAAATAACAACAAGTTCTGAAAACGGAAACTTAAACATCAAGGAAGATGGTGCAGGCTCCTTCTACATAAGCGCTGGCATCCGCTCCCTACTCAGCTTATTTGACCAAGAATCTCAGGGGAAACGTACTGTACAGCTTTCCCTGCCTAAGGGGACCAAGCTTGAGACATTCAGCGGCAGTTCGTCATTAGGAGATGTTACGCTGTCCAATCTATCAGCCAAAAATGCTGACTTCTCTCTATCCAATGGCTCGTTGACTGTGAATGATAGCCAATTCGCATCTGGTAAATTTAAGAACTCTCTGGGAGAGATTTCCTTTAATAACAGCCAGATTAGCTCTGGAGAAATCAAAGATTCTTCGGGTAATATCGGACTAAATAATAGTCATTTTGGAACTGGTGAAATCACTGCTGCTCTGGGCGATATCAATCTAAATTCAAGTAAAATTTCCGACACTAGTTTAAAAATATCTAGTGGCTCAATAAGTTCCAAGCAATTAGACTTAGTTGGAAACATCTCCATCACTAATCAGCTAGGAGATATCAACCTACAACTGGTTCCCAATAGTTTGAATAAACTATCCTTCGATCTAAAAACAACTCTTGGTGATATTGATATCCCTAACGGCATCAATGTAGAATACACTAAAGACAGCAAGCATACTGGTAGTACTCTCGTTCACAAAATTGAAAATCCTACTGCCACTCTCACTATTACTGCAAAAAGTGGAAATATTAAGCTAAACGAATAAATCATTTTTTGCATGTATAGGTGAAAAAGGATCTATGCCTTTTTCCCTAGTACTATGTATTTTTAGTTATTGTTTCTAAAGAAAGTATTAGGATAAAAACACTTAAAAAGGATAAGATTTCACTTGAATCTTATCCTTTTGTTATTTTATATTTTCTTTTAATCCGCAAACCTATTTATAAGCCAAGGCACGTTTGAAGCTTTTCCATAGACCTAAGTCATCTGTCTGAAGGACTAGGCTGGCATACATACGCCCGATAAAGGCTGTTGCAGTGACTGCAAAAACAACCGTTATAGCAAGGGAAATCCAAGCTTCTAGACCACTTGCATACCCATTTATAGCTCTAAATGGCATAAAGAAGGTCGAGATGAAAGGAATATAGGAACCAATTTTCAGAACTAAATTGTCCCCAGCAGCACCTAGAGAAGTCACACCGACAAATCCTGCTATAATCAAGATCATCAAAGGCGACAAGGCCTTTCCTGAATCCTCAGGGCGAGAAACCATAGAGCCTAGGAAGGCTGCTAAAACAACGTACATAAAGAGGCTAACCAAGACAAACAATAAGGTGTTGAGCGAGAAAGCCTCTCCTATATGGTTTAAAATACCAGATTGTGCCAAGATTGGTAGGTCTTTAAAGAGAAGAATGGCAGCAAGTCCACCCACGACGTAAATGCCAATATGGGTCAAAATCACAAGAAGCAGAGCCAGCATGCGAGCGTAGAAATAATGACTAGCTCGGATACTAGAGAAGACCACCTCCATAATTTTGGTTCCTTTCTCGCTAGCCACTTCCTGAGCAGTGACACTAGCATAGGTAATCAAAATCATATAAAGGAAGAAACCAAGCCCTGCGGCCGCAATGGTCTGAACAATTTTTTTGTTTTCCTTAGATTCATCAATCTTCTCAGTAAAATCAACGGTTTGACTCAGACGTTTTTCCTGTTCTTGAGACAAATTGGCTGCCGAACGATTGAGTTGGTATTGCAGTTCATTTAGCTTATTGGTTACTGCTAGTTTGATGCCTGTTTCAAGAGAAGTTTCACCATGGTAAACGGCTTTGATGACACTATCCTCTTGATCAATAGTTAGGTAACCCTTGATTTTTTCATCCTTGATAGCAGCTTGGACACTGGCTTCATCCTTATAATCAAAGTTGATACCATTGGTACCCTTGAGCCCTTCTTCCACAGATGGTACAGTTGTTACTACTGCTATCTTACTATTCTTGGCCATAGAAGACCCTTGGAGAAAGCCGATTCCTACAGATAAGGCTAAAAAGAGGAACGGCGAAATCACCATAAAGAAGAAACTCCACGACTTGACATGTCGAAGATAGGTTTCCTTCATTACAACCCACATATTTCTCATACTTCCACCCCTGATTCTAGTTTAAAGATTTCATCGATTGTTGGAGCTTGTTGGTCAAAGGTCGCGATGTATTGACCTTGAGTGAGGATTGGGAAGAGTTCTCTTCCAGCGCTCTCATCATCTAGGATCAATTTCCAACTACCTTGCTTGGTTAAGCTCACCTGTTTGACATGAGGAAGTTTTTCCAGTTCTTCCTTGCTTCGTTCACTTGAAACAAAAAGACGTGTTTTCCCGTATTGATTGCGAACATCCTGAACTGGTCCATGCAAGACCACACGCCCATCTCGAATCATGAGGATATCATCGCAAAGCTCCTCGACATTGGTCATGACATGGTCTGAAAAGATAATGGTCGCACCACGCTCTTTTTCTTTTAAGATGACCTGCTTGAGCAGTTCAGTATTGACTGGATCCAGTCCACTAAAAGGCTCATCCAGAATAATCAAGTCTGGCTCATGGATTAGGGTGATAATCAGCTGAATTTTCTGTTGATTCCCTTTGGAGAGACTCTTGATTTTGTCGGTCAATTTACCCTTCACTTCGAGTTTTTCCATCCATTGAGGGAGTTTTTCCTTGACCTCCTTGGCATCCATGCCCTTTAGAGTCGCCAAGTAGCGAACTTGTTCAAGGACTGTCAGCTTGGGCATGAGGCTGCGTTCCTCAGGCAGATAGCCAATCCGAGCATAGGTTTCCTGACGAATCTCCTGCCCATCCAGACTGATCTCTCCTTGATACTCTAAAAATTTCAACATACTGTGGAAAATCGTTGTTTTCCCAGCACCATTTTTTCCGACCAATCCCAGAATCCTTCCTGGACTTGCCTGAAAATCGACACCAAACAAGACTTGCTTGGGACCGAAACTTTTCTCTAGATTTCTTACTTCTAACATTTTCCACCTCCGAGATATGTTGCACTTATTATACTCCTTTTTGATAGCCTTTACAACGATTTATGTCCATTTTATCGGATTATGAGTTGCAAAAGTGTCCTATCTTTAATAAATTTTAAGTGCTTCAGTGATATCTTTAGTATAACTCATTAAAAACTTTCTGAGATGGCTTCCTCCTCAACTATCGCTTTTCTCTTCTGAACTGTCCTTTTGAAACTAAAAATCCACCCCGAAGGATGGATTGATGAGTTAACGTACTTCCGCATTCACTTTTTCTTCGAGTGATGCTTGGATTTTTTCCATATAGCGTGCGACTTCTTCGTCCGTCAAGCTATCTTCTGGATTTTGGAAGGTTAGGCTATAGGCCATTGACTTCATACCAAGTCCCAGTTTTTCACCTGAGAAGACGTCGAAGAGTTTGATATCTGTCAAACGTTTCACACCTGCAGCTTGAATTGCGTCTACAACTTCTTGATGGCTAATTTCTGCCTTGAGAAGAAGGGCAATATCACGGCTAACTGCTGGGAATTTGGTGATTTCCACAAATGGAGCAGCCGGTTGGAGGGCAGCTTCGATGGCTGAAAGGTTGAGCTCCGCTACATAAGTTTCTGGAATATCGTAAGCCTTGGCAGTGACTGGATGCACTTGCCCAATGAAACCAAGAACTTGGTCGCCGAGTGAAATCACGGCCGTACGTCCTGGGTGGAGACTTGCAATCTCAGCTGTTGCTGTATAGGTCACTTCAAGTCCCAAACGAGCAAAGAGGGCTTCAAGGATTCCCTTAGCATAGAAGAAATCAACTGGAACTGCTGCTGTTTGGAAATCTTTTTCTGCAACCAAACCGGTTAAGGCAAAGGCAAAGCTATTGATCTCATTTGGTAGATCTTCTTTTGGATTGCCTGTTTGTTCAAAAACTTTTCCAATCTCGTAAAGAGCCAAATTTTTGTTCTTACGAGCCACGTTATAGGCTACCGTATCAAGGATACCAGAAATCATATTTTGACGAAGGACAGAACGGTCCACAGTCATTGGCCACATGAGTTCAGTAAGATTACTTGGTTGAGCTGTAAACTCAACTGCTTTTTCAGGAGTTGTCAGAGCGTAGGTAATAATCTCTGTCAAACCTGCTCCTTCAACGATGGTACGGACTTGACGGCGAAGTTTTTGTGTCGCAGTCAATTCGCCAGCTGTACCGTCGTCTTTTGGAAGGCTGGTTGGCAAGCGGTCGTAACCATAGATACGGGCAATTTCTTCAAAGAGGTCTGCTTCGATAGTGATATCCCAACGACGACGGGGTACGCTGACTGTAAAGCTTTCTGCATTGCCAGAAAGGCCAAAGTCAAGACGACGGAAGACATCTTCCACATCAGCATAAGAAAGCTCCGTACCAAGGACGCGGTTAACGTCTTCAAGAGTTGATGAAACTTCTACGTCTGCTGTGTCAAGTTCCCCAGCTGAAACGATGCCTTTGCGCACAGTAGCACCTGCAAGTTCCGCAATCATACTAGCTGCCGCATCAAGGGCTTCATTGACTGTTGCCACATTAATGCCTTTTTCAAAGCGAGAAGATGATTCAGAACGAAGGTTGAGACGACCACTTGTCTTACGAATTGATTTGCCATTGAAGACTGCAGCTTCAAGGACGACACGAGTAGACTTTTCAGAGATTTCTGTTGCTTGACCGCCCATGACACCTGCAAGGGCTACTGGCTTGTCTGCGACAGTGATGACTAGGTCATTTGTTTCCAAGTCACGTTCTTCACCGTCCAAGGTCACCAATTTTTCACCAGCACGCGCTTCACGCACACGGATGTCAGTCCCTTCAAAGGTATCCAAGTCAAAGGCATGCATCGGTTGACCAAAGTAAAGCAAGATATAGTTGGTCACGTCCACTACGTTGTTGATAGGACGAATCCCTTCGTTCATAAGAAGGTTTTGCAACCATTGCGGACTTGGTGCGATGGTCACATTGTCCAAGATACGGGCTGCATAGTATGGTGCCTTGTCTGTTTCAATCCCTACAGAAAGAGCATCTGCTGCACTTTCATTTGTTTCTGTTAAACTGAATTCCTTAAAACTAACTGCCTTGTCATAGATGGCTGCCACTTCGTGCGCCACGCCCCGCATAGAAAGAGCGTCTGCACGGTTTGGTGTGATGGAAAGTTCGATGATTTCATCATCCAAGTCTAGATAGGAGAAGACTTCCTCACCTGGAACAGCATTTTCTGGCAAGATTTGGATGCCATCTGAAAATTCTTTCGGTACAACAGAGTCAGAAATCCCTAATTCACCAAGTGAGCAGATCATTCCGAGAGATTCCAAACCACGGATTTTCCCTTTTTTGATTTTGTAGTTGTCAGCGATGCGAGCTCCTGGAAGAGCCACCATAACCTTGATACCAGCACGCACATTCGGGGCACCACAAACGATTTGACGGGCTTCTTCTTCGCCAACGTTAACCTGACAAACATGGAGGTGAGTTTCTGGTACATCTTCGCAAGACAAAACCTCACCGACGACAATTTTTGAGAGACCGGCAGCCGGTGATTCCACACCTTCGACCTCGATCCCTGTAGTTGACATTTTTTCAGCCAACTCTTGTGATGGCACATCAATGTCCACCAACTCTTTTAACCATTTATAAGATACAAGCATAATTTAGTTCTCCAGAATGACAGTTGCCACTCTAGTTCTTTTCCTTTCCTATCATTTCAATAGAAGAATCCTCTTCTTACCTTAATTTCTTTCTCAGTAACCAATCCGTATCTACTTTTTGACCAACCATAAAATGATGTTGGCTAAATTTTTCAAAACCATATCGATTATAAAACGCTTGAGCTTTTGTATTATGCTCCCAAACACCTAGCCAAGCCCAGAAAAAACTATTTTTTGTAGCAAGTTCAAGAGCGAATTCAAACAGTTGCTTACCTAGTCCAAATCCTTGGAATTTTTGTAGCACATAGAGGCGTTGAATTTCAAAAGCATCCTCTAATTCTCTCTCAGTCTGAGCACTTCCCCAGTTGACTTTGAGAAAACCAGCTATCTCCTCTTCATGCATAATGAAATAGGTTTCGGAATCTGGATTTTCCAACTCAGTTGACAAAACTCTCAGACTATAAGCCTCTTCAAAGTATTCCTGTAACTGCTCTTCCGTATTATCATGAGCAAATGTTTCACGAAAGGTTTGTTTGGCAATTTTGGACAACATCCCAATATCTGCCTTTTCTACTTTTCTAATCATTATTTAAACTGTTCTGAGAAGCGGACATCGCCTTGGTAGAAGCCACGGATATCATTGATTCCGTAGCGGAGCATAGCTACACGCTCTTGACCAAGACCAAAGGCAAATCCAGAGTAAACAGTCGCATCGATACCACTCATTTCAAGGACACGTGGGTGAACCATACCGGCACCCATAATTTCGATCCAACCTGTTTTCTTACATACGTTACAGCCTTCTCCACCACACTTGAAGCAAGAAACATCCACCTCAACAGATGGCTCTGTGAATGGGAAATAAGATGGACGCAAACGAATTTGACGCTCTTCACCGAACATCTTTTGGACAATCAACTGAAGGGTTCCTTGAAGGTCTGCCATAGAGATGTTTTTCCCAACTACCAAGCCTTCGATTTGGTGGAATTGGTGACTGTGGGTCGCATCGTCTGTGTCACGACGGAAAACACGCCCTGGTGAGATCATTTTCAAAGGACCTTTTGAAAAATCATGAGCGTCCATGGCACGCGCCTGAACTGGAGACGTGTGAGTACGAAGCAAGATTTCTTCTGTGATATAGAAAGTGTCCTGCATATCACGAGCTGGATGGTCTTTTGGAAGATTCATACGCTCGAAGTTATAGTAGTCTTGCTCCACTTCAAAACCATCCACGACTTGGTAACCCATCCCAATGAAAATATCTTCGATTTCTTCACTGGTTTGTGTCAAAACGTGACGGTGACCAGTCGCAACTGGGCGACCTGGAAGCGTCACATCGATACTCTCGCTAGCTAGTTGAGCTGCGACTTTCTTTTCTTCCAAGAGCTTAGCTGTTTCTTCAAAGGCTGCTGTCAAGACATCACGCGCTTCATTAACGTGTTTCCCGATGATTGGGCGCATCTCAGCAGAGACATCTTTCATCCCTTTGAGGATTTCCGTAAGCGACCCTTTTTTACCAAGAACAGAGACACGCAAATCTTGCATCTCTTTTTCATTTTCAGCAGTAATCTGCTTCAAGCTAGCCAGCGTTTCTTCGCGAAGCGCTTTTAATTGTTCTTCAATAGTTGACATAATTCCTCCATCAGTCGCTCGTAGATAAAAAGAAAACCACATGCCAAAAACTCCACTCGGAGCGTTGACACGCGGTACCATCCGTTTTCATCTGACAAGTCAGACCTTCATTTCTAAATCCATGCGCAAGTGAATTCACCCAGCTTTCATATAGAGAGCTTACAGTCACGGCTCTCCTCCCTGATATACTTCCCTTGAGTTACTAGTCTTGCAGATTTCTATTCAATTACTACTTAGTTTATCAGATTTTTACCATTCTTGCAAGACCTATCTCACTTCTGCTTGCCTTTAAATCGCCATTGGAAGCGAAGCTTGTCATAGAAAGGAAATTCGATAAATAAGACTCCCAAACCCACACAGAAACTGGCAAGAACATCTGATGGGTAGTGAACTCCCAGATAAACCCGAGATAGAAGCACACTGACTAGGTAGATCCCAAGGACGATTTGCACAATTTTTCTCCAAACCGGATCTTTAATCCGTTGACTGAGAATGACAATCAGAGTCCCTACCATCAGCGTCACAGCCAGAGAGTGCCCGCTTGGGAAGGAAAATCCCTTCTCCTCTACCAAGTGTAAGATAGCTGGTCGTGGGCGCTGGTAGATATTTTTAAAGGTCACGATTAAAAGACCAGCTAAGGCTAGATTGCCCGCCATGAAGTAGCTTTCTATCTTCCACTGCTTACGATAAAAGATAAAGGCTGCGATGGCAACCCAGGTGATAATCACTGGGATATCGATCAGGCGTGTA
>CAUSQY010000014.1:0-29713 GCA_963533645.1 uncultured Streptococcus sp.
CTTATTTCCCTCTCAACGAACTATAACATTATAACTCAACTTCTTCCAAGTCTTTAACCACATGGACATTTTCAAAAACAGTTGCCGCATCTTTCTTGAGCTGGCTGATATCTTTTGAGAGAAAACGGGCACTGATATGATTGAGCAAGAGGCGTTTAGCACCGGCTTCTGCTGCTACTTGTGCTGCCTGCATATTGGTTGAGTGACCGTGATTGCGAGCGATTTTCTCATCGCCCTTGCCATATGTGGACTCATGGACTAGGACATCAGCATTGACAGCTAGACGAACACTGGCATTGGTTTTTCGAGTATCACCTAAGATAGTGATAATCTTACCAGGACGTGGCGCTGAGATATAGTCAGCAGCCTTGATTTCAGTTCCGTCTTCTAGAACAACGTCCTGACCGTTTTTGATTTTTCCAAAAAGCGGACCAAATGGAACACCAGCAGCCTTAAGTCTTTCAGCATCCAAGGTACCTTCTAAGTCCTTTTGCATGACACGATAGCCAACACAGAAAATAGTGTGGTCCAGCTCCTCTGTATACACAGTGAATTTATCGGTCTCAAGGATTTTTCCTAGAGAATCTTGGTCAAACTCATGAAAATGCATGCGGTAAGGCAGACGAGAACCTGACACACGTAGACTGGTTAAGACAAATGACTTAATCCCTTGTGGTCCATAAATGTCCAAATCTGTCTGCTCTTCATTGGCCTGAAAGGCACGACTAGAAAGGAATCCTGGCAAGCCAAAGATATGGTCTCCATGCAGGTGGGTGATAAAGATTTTGCTGACCTTACGTGGTCGGATTGTGGTTTCCAGAATGCGATTTTGCGTTCCTTCTCCACAGTCAAAGAGCCAAACTTCGTTAATCTCGTCCAAGAGTTTCAGGGCGAGACTTGAAACGTTGCGGGCTTTAGAGGGCTGACCAGCCCCCGTTCCTAAAAATTGAATATCCATTCGATACTTTCTAATTAATCAATATATAACATGGCTGTGCGATTTTCCGATCGGAAATAGCGACTGCCAGAAAAAGCAACAGCTTCTTGCAGTAAATCCTCTTGACTGTAGCCTTTGAGACGCTTGCGGCCATCTGCTAAACTTTCCAAATCTGTCAAAGCTGTGAGATTTTCTACACTAACAACTTCCTCATCTCCAGCATCCTTCATGTGAATCTTTCCAGATTCTTCAAAGACGAGTTGATGGGGGAAAATTTGCGCAATCTCAAAAAGCAAGTCATCCGAGATTTCCTCTTCATTTTCAGAGAAGATCCGCCCCAAGCCCTCACTCTCATAGCAAAAGCCAAAGGATTTGCCAGATAAATTAAGACGAATAAAGGGCTTGTTTTCAAAGGTGAAAGTTGGCTCAGCATTGTAGAGGTTCAGTTCCTGACTGAGTTCTGCAAAGTAATCCGTCGCAGCTTCAGGATTCTTTTTCTGGTAGAGTTCAGCAAAGTAGGCATTGACTACACTTGGAGGAGGTGTGATGAGAGCTAACTGCTCCTGCTCTGCTTTGCCAGCTAGAAGCTGATCCAGATAGATCTTATCCAGACTTGTATAACCTCCATACTTTAGAGCCAAGGTTTTAATATCAGTCATAAAATTCTTCTAACCTCCATTTATTTTTCTCGGAAATGTAGCCTGTAATGACTTCACCGTCATCTTGATAGTCGCGCTCTTCCAGAATCGCTACACTTTCCAAATCATGAATCTTGTAAGACTTAGAAAAAGGCACGCGCAGGGTAAAGACTTCAAAAATATCCTTGATCTTCTCCAAAAATAATGCTTGCAACTGCTCACGACTATCCTCAGACTTGGCAGAAATGAGGGCATAAGGCGTTTGAGTAGGCGTGAAATCCTCCACCAAATCCGCTTTATTGTAAAGAGTCAGTCGAGGAATATCCTCCATATCCAAGTCTTTCATGATAGACAGAACCGTTTTTTCATGCTCCTCGTGATAAGGATTGCTAGCATCAATGACATGAACCAGAAGATCCACATGCTTGCTTTCTTCCAAGGTTGACTTGAAACTGGACACCAACTCTGTCGGTAGGTCTTGTATAAATCCAACTGTATCTGTCAAGGTTACCTGTAGATTGCCCCCCAGATGGATACTTTTAGTTGTCGCATCCAGAGTCGCAAACAGCTCATCTGCTTCGTACTGGGTCTTACTGGTCAAGGTATTCATGATGGTTGATTTCCCAGCGTTGGTGTAGCCTATCAAGCCAATCTTAAAGGTACTCGACTCCAAGCGTTTTTCTCTGACTGTCGCTCGATTCTTCTCAACCACCTTAAGCTGTCTCTCGATATCCGTAATTTGGTTGCGAACACTACGACGATTCAGTTCCAGCTGGCTTTCACCAGGTCCACGGGAACCAATTCCCCCTGCCTGACGGCTGAGCATAATCCCTTGACCAACCAAGCGAGGCAAGAGATATTTAAGCTGGGCCAAATGCACTTGGAGTTTACCTTCATGGCTTCGAGCCCGCATAGCAAAGATATCCAAAATCAACTGCATACGGTCAATCACCTTGACACCCAGAACTTCTTCTAGATTGACATTTTGCCGTGGAGTCAGACGGTTGTTGACGATTACAGTCGTGATTTCCTCAGCATCCACCATTCGAGCAATTTCTTCCAGCTTACCAGAGCCAACAAAAGTCTTGAAATCATATTTTTCACGTTTTTGTCTGTAGCTATCGACTACGACTGCCCCAGCTGTCTTAGCCAGACTGGCCAACTCTTCCATGGAGAGGTCAAAATTATCCATACCTTGTAATTCAACACCAATCAGCAGGACCCGTTCCTCTTTTTTCTCCGTTTCAATCATCTAAAAACTCCTCTATCTGGTTTAGAATACGCTCCTTCACGCCAGACTCTCCTATCTGATAAAAGGTAACCTGCATGCGATTACGGAACCAGGTCAACTGACGCTTGGCAAAACGACGGGTAGCCTGTTTAAGACTCTCACTAGCTTCCTCTAAAGTCTGCTCCCCACGAAAATAAGGAAAGAGTTCCTTGTAGCCAATGCCTTTAGCAGCCTGTACGTCTGGGTAATGATCAAAAAGCCACTTGGCCTCATCCAAAAGCCCAGCCTCAAACATCAGATCCACTCGGTTGTTGATACGTTCATAAAGCTGACTACGCTCATCATCTAAGCAGATAATCAGTGGTTCATAAGGACTTTCTTGATTTTCCAAGTCTTGTCCAAAATGGGCGATTTCTAAGGCTCGCATAGCTCTACGACGGTTAAATTGGGGAATTTCAAGGCCTGCTTGCTTCACGAGATTGGCTAACTCCTCATCTGATAAAGGCTCTAAACTAGCTCGATAGGCTAATATCTCCTCATGAGGTGTTTCCCCACCTAGATGGTAGCCTTCCAGCAAACTCTGGATATAAAGCCCAGTACCTCCCGCTATAATAGCAAGCTTGCCACGACTTTGAATATCCTCAATAGACTTCTTAGCTTCCAAAACAAAATCAAAAGCCGAGTAAGACTCGGTCACCTCTCTGACATCAATCAAATGATGAGGAACAGCAGCTTGCTCCTCTAGGCTAGCCTTGGCCGTCCCAATATCTAACCTTCTGTATACTTGCTGACTGTCACCGCTGACTACCTCTCCACCAAAGCGCTTGGCCACTTCAATAGCAAGGGCTGTCTTCCCAACAGCAGTCGGTCCAACAATCACAATTATTTTTGTTTTCATCTTTTTTCCTTGAAAAATTCCCATTTTTTCGTTACTATTATTATATCACAAAAAGGTCGGTCAGAAAAATGCTACCTCTTGAGGAGCCTGGCTGATCGGGAAGATAAAGGAGGAAGACTCATGGCTAAAGGATTCGCTAAAGGTCTTGTAACAGGTGTCGCAGGAACTGTCGCTGCCGTTGCAGGTGCAGTATACGCAATTAAAAAGAAAGTGATTGAGCCAGAAGAGCAAAAAGCAGCTTTCATCGAAGAAAACCGCAAAAAAGCAGCTCGCCGTCGCGTATCACATTAAGCAACAAAAGAAGTTGAGAAATCTCAACTTCTTTTTATTTTCTTTTATACTCAATGAAAATCAAAGAGCAAACTAGGAAGCTAGCCGCAGGTTGCTCAAAGCACTGCTTTGAGGTTGTAGATAAGACTGACGAAGTCAGTTACATATATCTACGGTAAGGCGACGCTGACGTGGTTTGAAGAGATTTTCGAAGAGTATTAAATAGCTAGGTCAAACTTCAGCTGTGGCTTAACCGGATCATAGTCAACTAACTCAAAGTCCTCCGCTTTGATATCAAAGAAATTGGTCCCATCTGGCACATTCAAGACCAAACGAGGTTGGCAGTTTGACGGCTCACGACGAAGTAATTCCTCTGCTTGTTCAAACTGATTATCATAGATATGGAGGTTGTTGATAAAATAGAAAAACTTCCCAACCTTCCAGCCGAAATGCTTGGCAATCATCATCTGCAAGGCCACATACTGCATAGCATTGATGTGGTGAGCAACCAGCATGTCATTCGAACGCTGGGTCAAAGTCGCATCCAGATAGATGTCCCCATCAACGCGACGGACATCAAACATGGTCTGAAAGGCACATGGAAGGAGGCCGTCCGTCTCCTCAAAAGCTTGGTAATCCCAGAGTGAGATGATATTGCGACGATTCCAAGGATTGGCTTCCAACTGCTTGAGAATCTTGTTGATGATGTCGTGTTTCTTAACGACTGCCCCATAGCGCTCACCAATGGTTCCCGTATCTCCTACTTCCCAGTCATTCCAGTAGTGAACATTGTACTTATCATTGAGAACATCTAGGCTATTAGACTGATCTTGGTAAATCCAGAGTACTTCCTTGATGGCGGATTTGATTGCAATGGGACGTAGGGTTGTGATAGGAAATTCTCCCTTGGCCAAGTCATACTCCGCAAAGGCACCCGTTACGTACTTGGAATTGGCAACAGTTCCATCCTTGTACTTAGGACGAGCTTGTTCTGAAAAGACTCCTTCATTGAGAATTCGCTCAATATTTTCTTTAAAAATCTTATCTGCTTTTGTCATTTACTCTCACCTCATTTATTGTCCTAACTAGTATAGCATAAAAAAAGAAAGGAGGAAAATCACTAGCTTTAAAGTAGTGTTTTTCCCCTTTTATGATCTTATTGCAATACAAGTGATGCTGCCCCAATAACTCCAGCGTCATTTCCTAGAGTTGCAAGAGCCAATTTAGTTGTTGTGCGTACTTGTGGGAAGGTATTTTCGTCATAAACCTTTTGAACACCTTGTAGAAGGAATTCTCCCGCAGCTGACACCCCACCACCGATAACGATTGTTGAAGGGTTGAGGATTGATCCGATGTTAGCACATGCGATTCCCAAGTAACGTGAGAAGTTACGGTAAACGATCAAAGCAAGGTCGTCCCCTTCTTTAGCTAAGTCAAAAACAGTTTTAGCAGTTACTTCTTCACCGTCGTCGATCAAGCGTTTCAAGGCCGCATCGCCTTCGTATTCATCTGCATAACGACGAGTCAAGTTGACAATCCCTGTTGCAGAAGCAACTGTCTCAAGACAGCCTTTCTTACCACAAGTACAAGCGATTGGTTGGTCAAAGTCAACAGTGATGTGGCCAAGCTCTCCTGCTGCACCAGCAACACCATGGAGCAATTTGCCTTCCGCCACGATACCGCCACCAACACCTGTACCAAGTGTCATAAAGACAACGTCTGGTTGGTTTTCACCAGCACCCATCCAGCGCTCACCAAGAGCAGCTACGTTGGCATCATTATCGATGAAGAAAGGAATGCCCAAGGCTTTTTCAATCTTTTCTTTGATTGGTTGAAGGGTTTTCCAGTTGAGGTTGTAGGCACCGATAACAGTCCCTTTTTCACGGTCAACCACACCAGGTGACCCCATTCCAATCCCTCGGAAATCCGTAGCTGACAATCCAAGCAAGTCCAAACGATGTTGAATAGACTCAATCATATCATCTACAATGTGGCTTCCTTCGTCCAAAATATTGGTCTTGATAGACCATTTTTCTTGGATTTCTCCCTCTTGAGTTAAAATTGCAAACTTGATAGATGTTCCACCAAGGTCAATCCCAATAATCTTTTGACTCATCGTCTTCTCCTTTTTAATTGAAAATGCTTACAGCTATAGTATAACAAAATCGTCCGTTTTGTGCAAAGGTTTGCAGGCTACAAGCCAAAATTAAAACATCTCATTTACTTCACTATTTGTAAAAATTAGTCACCTAAATGTTGAATGGCATAGTTTGCTTCTTCTTTGGTAAATTTGTCAATCCAAGGAGAAGTTAGCCAGTCATAAATTTTCGTTTTTGAGAAATTGTTATGTTTTCGGTATCCTCTTGCTTTAGCTAAGGCATTCGCCTTATAGTCTGCTTGCAAATGATTGATAGCATATTGTGCAGTGTCACTATTAAAACCTTCAAAAATTAACATCTCATAAATTCTTTTTTTTGACAAATGAATCCTATTATATGCTTGTGCTGTCTTTAAAGCTGCTGAGTATGGATTCCCAGCTGCTGGTTTTGGTTGCCACACACCATCGTATCCTACATAGTAACGACCACCATCTACCCATTTATCCCTAGCCATTTTACCGTCTGATTCAACATAGTAACGACCGCCATCTACCCATTCATTCTTGGCCAACTTTCCATCTGATTTATAATAATAGTATCCTACCCATTTATTGCGAGGATAGCTGCCTTCTGATGGTAGATTAAGTTTTTGAATAGCATAGTTGGCTTCTTCTTTGGTAAATTTGTCAATACTAGGAGAAGTTAGCCAGTCATAAATTTTCGTTTTTGAGAAATTGCTATTTTTTCGGTATCCTATTGCTTTAGCTAAGGCATTCGCCTTATAGTCTGCTTGCAAATGATTGATAGCATATTGTGCAGTGTCACTATTAAAACCTTCAAAAATTAACATCTCATAAATTCTTTTTTTTGACAAATGAATCCTATTATATGCTTGTGCTGTCTTTAAAGCTGCTGAGTATGGATTCCCAGCTGCTGGTTTTGGTTGCCACACACCATCGTATCCTACATAGTAACGACCACCATCTACCCATTTGTCCTTAGCCATTTTACCGTCTGATTCAACATAATAACGACCGCCGTCTACCCATTCATTCTTGGCCATCTTACCATCTGATTTGAGATAATAATTTCCTACCCATTTGTTGCGAGCGTAGCTGCCTTCTGCTGTTAGATAATAATAGGATCCATAGTTTTTATCATAAATCCAGTCACTTTTTACCTTTTTTCCATCAGAATCAACATAATAACGACCACCATCTACCCATTCATTTTTAGCTCTCTTTCCATCTGATTTGAGGTAGTAATTTCCTACCCAGCCAGACTGAACTTTAGATTGTGATTTATCCTGTTTAGGAGTTGTTTCTTTAGTTTTTTCAGCCGGTTTTTGTGCTGGTGTTTTTGGTTTCTCAGCTGGTTTTTGTGCTGGTGTTTTCGGTTTTTCAGCTGGTTTTTGTGCTGGTGTTTTCGGTTTTTCAGCTGGTTTTTGTGCTGGTGTTTTCGGTTTCTCAGCTGGTTTTTGTGCTGGTGTTTTTGGTTTCTCAGCAGGTTTTTGAGCTGGTGTTTTCGGTTTCTCAGCTGGTTTTGGTGCTGGCTTTGGAGCTGGTTTTGGTTGCCACACACCATCGTCTCCTACATAATAACGACCACCATCTACCCATTCATTTTTGGCCATCTTACCATCTGATTTTAGATAGTAATTACCTACCCATTTGTTGCGAGCGTAGCTGCCTTCTGCTGTTAGATAATAATAGGAACCATAGTTTTTGTCATAAATCCACTCAGCTTTAGCCATCTTACCATCTGATTTAAGATAGTAATTGCCTACCCATGTGTTGCGAGCGTAGCTGCCTTCTCCTGTTAAATAATAGTATGACCCATAGTTATTGTCATAAATCCATTCATTTTTAGCTCTTTTCCCGTCTGATTTTAGATAGTAATTACCTACCCATGCGTTTCTAGCGTAGCTACCTTCTGCGGTTAGATAATAATAGGATCCATAGTTTTTATCATAAATCCATTCACTCTTAGCCATTTTACCATCTGATTTAAGATAGTAATTGCCTACCCAAGCATTTTGGACATAGTTTCCCGAAGAATTTAGATAGAAATAAGAATTAGCTTTTTTATCAAAAATCCACTTATTAGTAACTTTAGTACCATTTTCATAGTACGATGAGCCTACCCAACCAGACTGAGCTGTAGATTTGGACTTATCCTCTTTAGGACTTGTATTTTTAGGTTTCTCAGCAGGTTTTTGAGCTGGTGTTTTCGGTTTCTCAGCGGGTTTCGGCGCTGGTTTTGGTTCTGGTTTCGGTGCTGGCTTTGGCTCTGGTTTCGGTGCTGATTTCGGCGCTGGTGTTTTCGGTTTCTCAGCTTGATTTGGCGCCGGAGTTGTATTCTCTTTTACAACCTTACCACTTTTAGATGCATCCTTTTCTTGAGCAGAAACATGCTGAGCCGAAAAAGGAAAGTCTCCAGTTGTATCTGATAATGCAATAAGTCCCAGTGTTGCAGTTGCTAAGCTGGTTACTAAAATTTTTTTTGATTTTTTCATAAAAATCTCCGTTGTTTTTAATGATTTATACCTATAGTATACCATATGCTTTATTTTTCTTTCAAATCAAATATTAAATATTCACAAATAAATTTAAAACTTAATTGAAAATCTATAGTTATATCACTTCCAACTCATACAAGCCTCTGACCGCGTTACAGCCATAGACAGCTTCTGCTTGGTTCAAGTCTGCCAAAGTCAAGACTTTTTCCTCTACCTGTCCTGTTTCTAGCAAATGCTGACGGTAGATTCCTGGCAAAATCCCTAGACTGATAGGCGGTGTGTAGAGCTTACCATTAATTTTTAAGACCAGATTACCTATAGAGGTTTCAAGCAATTCTCCTGCTGCATTATGGTAAATGATTTCCTGTTCCCCTAGACTTAAGTGCGGTCTATGAGTTGTTTTAAAGTAGGTAAATGATTGATTCAAATCTGCTTCTTGCAGACAAAGTTTGGCTTTGCAGAAACTTGGACTGAGGGGTGCTAAGATTTGGCGGCTGAGTTCTATCTCTCCAGATTTGCTGAGGATTATTCGCAAACGGTAGTCTTGATTAGCATCACAAACTTGGCACTCTTCCTCTATCTTTTGTCTCAGGTCTTCCGGATTAAAAGGATAGGCAAAATATCGACTCGCCTTTGTCAGTCTTTCCAGATGTTGATCTTCAAACAGCAGTTGTTTTTGGCTGATTCTCCCAGTTGTAATCAGCTTGAAACGAGCTTGTTTACGATAGAGAACAGCCGCCTTTTGATGAACTTCTCGGTATTCAGATTCCCAAGTACTATCCCATGTAATCCCTCCGCCAACTCCATAGATGGCTTTCCCTTGATGCAGTTGGATAGTCCGAATGGCGACATTGAAAATTCGTCGCCCATTTGGAAGCAAGAGACCAATCGTTCCGCAGTAGACTCCGCGTGGTTGGGGCTCCAAGTTCTTGATGATTTCCATGGTCGCAATTTTCGGTGCTCCCGTTATGGAACCACATGGAAAGAGCGAACGGAAGATTTCAACTAGGTCAACATCCGGTCGTAACTGACTCTTGATGGTCGACGTCATCTGCCAAACAGTTGAATACTGCTCCACTTGGCACAGACGTTCTACATGCTCACTGCCCACCTCAGAAATACGGTTCATATCGTTGCGCAAGAGGTCAACAATCATCATATTTTCAGAGCGATTTTTAGGATCCTGCTCCAACCAGCTAGCTTGGGCAAGGTCTTCTTGGTCAGTCACTCCCCGCTGGGTTGTTCCCTTCATTGGACGAGTTGTTAATTCCCGGTCATTTTGCTCAAAAAAGAGCTCTGGGCTCATGGAAATCACTGCCATCTCATCATGTTCAACATAGGCATTGTAGCCCGCCTCCTGCTCTACCACCATGCGATTGTAGATGGCAAAAGGGTTGGCACTCAAGTCTTGCTTGAGTTGGACGGTGTAGTTGACCTGGTAGGTGTCCCCCTGACGCAAATGATGGTGAATCTGCCCAATAGCCTTTTCATAGTCTGCTTCAGACGTTACTTCCTGCCACTTTGAAGGCAGATCTACTTCCTCATAAGTCAGAGGAATAGGCGATGTTTCTACCCTATCATGCACTGTAAAATATAGCAGATACTCGCCCAATAGAGGAAGCTTGTGAACTGCTAATTTCTCCTCAAATGCAAGCGCAGCCTCGTAACTGACATAGCCCACCACATAATAGCCTTGTTCTTGGTAGCTTTCCACTTGTGCCAGCAAGTCTGCTACTTCTGCTAAATCTCTCGTTTTTAACTCTTTAATCGGCTGGGTAAAGGTGTATCTCTCCCCCAAAGCCCTAAAATCAATCACTGTTTTTCTATGCATATCTTAAGTATAGCACAAAAAAGCCGACCTAGAACAGTTAAATCCAGCTTTGTTTACCGATTTCTATGACGTAAAATCTTCTCTAAATTTCTTTTTTCTACTTTTTGGCAATTCTCCATCAGATAGCACCCCTTCTTCTTTTAAAAACTGGTCTTAGTTGGAGCACTTTACACAAAAGTTCAACAAAAAAGAACAGAGGAAGTCATGGTATCTATACCATGACTTCCTCTGTCTTTTGCTTTTCTTCTGTTACTATAGGATGATTTTATGACTTTCTGATAGAATCTTGTGGATACTGCGCACGCGCACCTCCGATTAGTTTGGGACGACTAGCTAGAGCCGTTACATGGGCGTGCCCGATCTCACGCAAAACTGGTCGAATCGGAACCTGCACATGCTTGACATGCATACCAATTGCGGTATCTCCGATATCAATTCCTGCATGAGCCGTGATGAACTCCACTTCGACAGGGTCTTTCATAAACTTAAAGGCTGCTAGCTGACCCGAACCTCCTGCATGAAGAGTCGGAAGGACGCTGACGATTTCCAGACCAAACTGCTCTGCCACCTGACGTTCAACAACGAGGGCTCGATTGACATGTTCACAACCTTGAACGGCTAGATGAATTCCTTTTTCCTCTAGGATATCTAGAATGGTTTTCACAATGATTTCCCCAATTTCTTGACTGGATTCCTTACCAATCTGACCACCTATCACCTCACTAGAAGAAAGTCCCAAAACAAAGATAGCTCCTTGCTTCAAGTTAGCCTTGTCTATTACATCTTCTACAATCTGGCTTGTTTCTCTTTGAATGTCTTTTTCCTTCATACTTGATACCTCTTTTGTCACTATCTATCATATCTTTTTTTACTGATTTTATCAAGGCCAACTAATCATTCTGATTTTTAATAGTAAAACTCCCAGAGTGAACTGGGAGTTAACTAGTTTCAATTTTATTGATGTATATTTCAACCGTCGTCCCTTTTGAAGGTACAGAATCAATCCTCATCTGATAATTGTCTCCAAAATGAAGTTTGAGTCGTTGGTCGACATTTTGAAGACCAACTCCCCCACGTTTGAGCTGACTTTGACTACTATCGCCAGCAGCTTGGAAACCAACACCATCATCCTCAATGCGGATGACAAGCCCTGAATCCTTTTTCTGGACGGAAACTTTAATATGTCCCTGTCCATCTTTCTCCTTGATGCCATGATAAAGGGCATTTTCTACAAGGGGTTGTAGCACCAGTTTAGGCAAGACTAAATTATCAAAGCCAGGATCTTCAGCAATTTCATACTCCAGCTTATCACCATAGCGTTGTTTCTGGATAAAGAGGTACTGGCGGACATGATTGATTTCATCAGAAAGAGAAATCAAATCCTTTCCTTGATTGAGCGCCAAGCGGAAATAGGTTGCCAAGGACTTGGTCACCTGAACCACTCGCTGACTATCCTGAAATTCAGCCATCCAGATGATAGTGTCCAAAGTATTATAGAGAAAATGAGGATTAATCTGACTTGACAAGGCTTGAAGTTCATACTGCCTGGTCGTTTCTTCCTGTCTGCGAATAGCTGCCATCAGCTGATCAATCTGATCCAACATGTCATTAAACTGGCGAGTCACTTCTCTCAGTTCAGAGGCGCCAGCTTCCTTAGCACGCAGATTTTGTGTACCAGAAGCAATTTTCAGCATGGTTTCTCTCAAATCCTTCAAAGGGGCAATCCAGCGTTTGAGACTGAACCACACCAAGCAGAGACAGGCAAGAAGAGATAAGGCACTAGCACCAAGCAAGGTCCACATGAGTTGACTCCGAACCTGGTCTAACTTCTCCAACGAAGACACGCCTATAACCGTCCAATCAGTCCCTGCAATCTGTTCCTGACTGACGTAGGATTGATGATCCAGCGTATAGCCCTGCCCCGTCTCGATGTAGGGTTTCATGGCCTCCATTTCGCTAGATGAACTATAAACTGTGTGTTGAGGATGGTAGACAAATTCATGATTTTCATTGATGATAAAGGCAAAACCCTGCTGGCCCAATTGGAGTTGGTTGAGATAGGCTTCCAGAGTTTCATAGGAAATATCCAAGCGAAGCACACCAAGATTGGCTCCCTTTGCATCAACAAGTTCCTGAGTGACAGAAATAACCCACTGACTATCCGATTTGCGAGCTGGGGTTAAAACTGGCTTAGCTCCCTGATGAATAGCCTTTTGGTACCAATCCTCAGCCATCATATCTGAGGAAGTTTTCATCTGCACACTGTCATCTGTAGAAATAACCTGACCGGATTTGGTTACCAGTACCATCGTTTTCAAGTCCTGGTCAGCCTTTAAGATGGTCAAAAACAGATCTCGGATTTCCTTGACCTTGTCTTGACTAGGATTCTCAGCATAGGCTAGGACATCCTTCTGCTGGGTCAAACTGGTAGAGGTGGTTTCTAATTTTTTGATATAAGACTGGATAAAGTGGCTAGTTTGGCTGATAGTCGTCTGGCTATTGCCCTCAATGGTAGCCTCAATGGCTGAAGAACTAGATTGATAGTAGAAAGTCCCAACCAGAGCTAGGAGAATGAGAAAGACCAGAAAGATGGAAATAACCATTCTGACTAGGAGAGAAGAACGCTTCATCGACCTTCCCCCTTCTTAAACTGACGAGGTGTCACACCTGCAATCTGTTTAAAACGTTGGGTAAAGTAGTTCATATCTTCAAAACCAACCTTTTCGGCTATCTCATAAATCTTTAAATCTGAGGTCAGAAGCAAGAGCTTGGCTTGTTTGACACGCTCTCTCACCAAATAATCCTGAAAAGGTAGCCCCAACTCTTTCTTAATCAAGGAGCTCAAATAAGTCGGACTAAAGCCCAAGTCACTGGCAAAAGACTTTAAACTAAATTGACTATCAGCCAGATGAGACTGGATCTTCTGAGCAATATTTCCCTCAAACTTATCGGTTAATAAATCTTGTAACTGCTCTTCTTTTTCTTCCTTGTCTAGTTTTTGCTTGATTTTCCCCAACATTTCCTCAATGTCCTGACGTGAAAAGGGTTTGAGCAGATAGTCATCGACACCGAGTTTGACAGCAGACAAGGCATAATCAAAATCATCGTAACCCGTCAAAAAGACCAAATGCACTTGTGGATAGGTTTCTCGTACCAGACTGGCCAACTGGATGCCATTTAGCTGAGGCATGTTGATATCGGTTAAAATGATATCTGGCACCTGCTTTTGTATCAATTCCCAAGCCTGTCTTCCATTTTCAGCCTGACCGATGATTTCCATATCGTAGGCTGCTACATTGACCAGCTTGGTCAAGCCTTGTCTTACCAGATACTCATCTTCTACGATTAAGATTGTGTAGGTCATGCTCTGCTCCTTTACCACTTACTAGTATCAGTATAGCAAAATTCTCCTCTAACTGCTTAGGAAAGACTTCTTAATCGACATAATCTAGTAAATAAGCATAGCCTTTTTCTTCCATTTGGTCTTTGGGAATAAAGCGGATAGAGAGACTATTGATACAGTAGCGCAAGCCACCCTTGTCATGAGGCCCATCTGTAAAGACATGGCCAAGGTGAGAATCTCCAACTCGGCTTCTCACTTCCATACGCGTCATATTGTAAGACTTATCTTCCTTGTAGGTAGCAACATCTGGACTGATTGGTTGGGTGAAACTAGGCCAACCACAACCAGACTCAAACTTGTCCTTTGATGAAAAGAGGGGTTCGCCAGTTGCCACATCCACATAGATACCAGATTCAAATTTATCCCAGTAGCGGTTTGAAAAAGCTCGTTCTGTTTGATTTTTCTGGGTAACTGCATACTCCTCAGGTGACAAGGTCTTTTTCAATTCTTCATCACTGGGTTTAGGATATTTACTGGCATCGATGACGGGGTAGGCGGCCTGATTGACATTGATATGACAGTAGCCATTTGGATTTTTCTTGAGGTAGTCTTGGTGATAGTCCTCAGCCACCACAAAATTCTTCAAGGGCTCCTTTTCAACTGCCAGAGGTTGGTCGTATTTCTTAGCCACCTCATCAAAGACCTGGTTGATTACTTCCAAATCCTTGTCATCTGTGTAATAAACACCGGTACGATACTGGGTCCCCACATCATTTCCTTGTTTATTTTTGCTGGTTGGATTGATAATGCGGAAGTAATGAAGCAGGATTTCCTTGAGGGAAATTTGATTAGCATCATAGGTAACATGAACAGTCTCCGCATGACCTGTTTGGTTAATCAATTCGTACTTGGTTGTTTCCCCTCTACCATTTGCATAGCCTGAAACGGCATCTGTCACTCCAGGCACGCGTGAGAAGTATTCCTCCACTCCCCAGAAACATCCCCCAGCTAGATAAATTTCGTGCAAGTCTGCATCTTTACTCACTTCTGTTTTTTTCACTGTTTTTCCTCCTTGGCTAACTGATGCTTTCTCAATTTGCGAGCTATCTGTCTGCCCTGCATTTCGCATCAATAGAAAATAGAAACCGCTTATGGCTAGGAAAAATATTCCTGCCAAGACAAACAATTTTACTTTATCATTCATGACCTTTCTCTACCCCATTTCTTTCAATGTTTTTAAAATCATATCCTTATCCATAAAACCTGGTTGCGTTTTGACCAGCTTGCCTTCCTTGTCTATAAAGGCTTGAGTCGGGTAAGAACGAACACCATAACTTTCCAAAAGTTTGCCTGACGGATCAATTAAAACCGGTAAATTTTTATAATCCAATCCCTTGTACCAGTTCTTAAAGTCTGTTTCCGCTTGTTCTCCTTTGTGACCAGGAGACACCACTGTCAAGACCACATAGTCATCACCTGCATCCTTAGCAATTTCATCCGTATCTGGAAGACTGGCTAAACAGATAGAACACCAAGAAGCCCAGAATTTAAGATAGACTTTCTTGCCTTTGTAATCAGACAAGCGATAGGTCTTGCCATCTACTCCTATTAGTTCAAAATCAGCGACTGCCTGACCTTTAGTCGCAGTTTGCGAGCTGACTTGTTCTGTTTTGGATTGCTCCTTCATAGTTGATTCGTCTGACATGTTTTTAGCCGAACAAGCTGCCAAGCAACAGATGGAGCCTACTCCAAGGAGACATGTTTGCCATTTTTTCATTTCTTTTTCCTCTCTATTCAAATAATCTTGTCAAAATAGACGCATTTCCCAACAGCACCAAGATTCCCATCACGATAATGAGGAAACCACCCACTTTTTTGAGGATTCCGAGGTAAGGATGCAGTTTTCGGAAATGTTTCAAAACATAGCTGGAGGCGAGAGCTAGGACTAAAAATGGTAGCGCCAATCCCAGCGTGTAAACCAACATGAGACCAGCTCCCTGCCAAGCTCCTGAACCACCTGAAGCCGCCAAAGCCAAAACAGACCCCAGAACTGGCCCCACACACGGCGTCCAAGCAAAACTAAAGGTCAACCCCAGTAAAAATGCCTGACTATAGCCGTTACCCTTTTGCCCCTGTCTCTTTAATTGTAGCCTTTTTTCCTTGTAGAGGCCCTGCAAATGTAGGACTTCCATCTGGTGTAAGCCCAAGAGAATGATAATCGCACCCGTCACATACTGAAACCAAGAAGCATACAGCAAATTGCCTAAAAAACCAGCTCCATAACCCAGTAAGATAAAAACAAAGGAAATCCCCGCTATAAAGGCCAGAGTTCGCAATAAACTGACAAGTGAGATTGAAAATTTTCCGCTAGAAGCCTGAGCATCATTCTTATCATCCAATAAGACTCCTGCATAGACTGGCAACAAGGGTAAAATACAAGGAGAAAAGAAGGAAAGAATTCCAGCAAGAAAAACACTGATAAAAAAGATTATATTATCCATTGCCTTCCTCCATTCTTTGATTTGATAGGACTATTATAGCCCCAAAACTCCAGAAAAAACAGGGACAATGATAGGGAAAAATAGGAATTTAATCAGCTTATTTAGAAATCTGGCACAAAAAAAGCCAGACAAGGTCTGACTTTGGTAGAAACAGAAAAGAGAATCACCTGTCCTCCCTACTTATCTGGTAATAAATAAGGTCCGCAACGTAGTCTTTTCTCTCCACACCATTGGCAATGGTTTTTAGATAAGACATTCCCGCTTTTTCCATAACACGGCCTGAAGCTAGATTGAGACTAGCGTAACGAGCTCTGACTTTTTGAAAGCCTGCTTGAGTAAAACAAAAATCTAACACAGCTTTCAAGGCCTCTGTCATCATACCTCGGCCCCAAAAGTTTTTTCCTAAAACATACCCAATTTCACAACTTAAATCTTCCTCGTGCATTTCAATGATGCTGATATCTCCTATCACATGCTCTGGGTTCTCTTTGAGACAAATGGCCCATTTGTAATAGTTGGGATTAGTATAGGATGCAACCCAATTTCGAATCGAGTTCCGAGTCGCTTCAACATCAGGATGAGGATCCCAGGTGACATAGGTCAGATTCTCAGCAGACGAAGCCCAATTTTGAAACATGGCTTCCGCATCACTCTCCACAAATCTTCTTAAAATCAAACGGTCTGTCTGTAATATTTGCGTACCGATTGCTTTCATAATATTACCTCGCTTTCTAAGCTTAAGGCTCAAGCTAAAAAGGTCTCCCGGACTAACTCTCACTTTTTTATTTCAAGGTGAGAGGCTAAAAACCTCCACTGGAGGTTATTCTTGCTTCCCAGTTTCTAGACTCAAGCTAAAAAGGTTCCCCGGGCCTTCCTCGCTTTCTCATTTCTAGACTCGGGGTAAAAAGACTATACTCAGTAACAGCTAGAAAACAAGTTTTTCATCTAGTTACTTGACGCAGTCGCTGTCTGGTTTGAAATGCGCTTTACCAAGCTTTTTCAAACCTAGTCATCGTTGCGGGGGTGAGACAACGAAATCGAACTCTTCGAGTTACCGAATCTGCCTCGCTTTCTCGTTTCTAGACTCGGGCTAAAAAGGTCCCCCGGACCTTTTTACTCCCAAAAGTCATCAAATACGGTGATTGGTAGGTGGCGTTTGTGTTGGCCTTTGTGCCACCAGTTTTCGATAGTCGCTTGGGCTTCTGAACTAACTTGCTTTCCTTCGAGGTAGTCATCAATTTCATTGTAAGTGACTCCCAAGGCTACTTCGTCTGCAATACCTGGTTTTTCTTCTTCTAGGTCTGCTGTTGGGATTTTTTCATAAAGAGCTGGGTCTGCACCAAGTTCCTTCAAGAGTTGTTTCCCTTGACGTTTATTGAGGCGATAAAGTGGGAGAATGTCTGCGCCACCGTCACCAAACTTGGTAAAAAAGCCTGTGATATTTTCCGCAGCATGGTCTGTTCCAATGACAGCTCCACTATGGGCACCCGCAAGGGCATATTGGGCAATCATACGACTACGAGCCTTGATATTTCCCTTGTTAAAGTCTGAAACAGGACTTCCTGTCGCTTCGACTGCAGCTGTTATAGCATCAGCTGATTCCTTGATATTTACAACTAGACTGACATCTGGCTGGATGAAGGCAAGAGCTTTTTGAGCATCTGCTTCATCAGCTTGGACTCCATAAGGTAGACGAACAGCGATAAATTTGTAGCTGTTATCTCCAGTTTCTGCTCGCATTTCTTCCATAGCTAATTGTGCCAAACGCCCTGCCAAGGTTGAGTCCTGACCCCCAGAAATCCCTAGTACAAAGGTTTTAAGGAAGGGATGTTTTTTTAGGTATTTTTTTAAGAAGTCAATGGAACGACGAATTTCCTTCTGGGCGTCAATCACTGGTTTAACCCCTAGTTGCTGGATAATGGTCTCTTGCAAACTCATTCTTCTTCTCCTTCGCCAAGGGCTTCCTTGCGCATCTTATCAATCAAATCCATCTTATCTTGCCAAATATCACGCGCCAAATCTACTGGGTAGTGCTGTGGATTGAGCACCCGTTTATACTCATCCCAAAGCTTGTCAAATTCCTTGCGAGCATAGGCCTGAATCTCAGTCAAACTAGGCAAATCGTAAACTAATTTCCCTGCTTTGAAGATGTCCACCAAGAGAGGGACAGCATCAAAATTTCGAACGGTCTTCTTAATGTAAGTATAGGTCGGATGGAACATTTTGATTTCTGTCATGTCACTCACATCCACACCATCATAAGTAATGTAGTCACCTTCTGACTTGCCTTTTTCACGACTGGTAATCCGCCATACCTGCTTCTTACCTGGTGTCGATACTTTTTCAGCATTGCTTGAAAGCTTGATGGTATTGCGCATCTGACCAGTTTCATCTTCGATGGCCACAATCTTATAAACCGCTCCAAGGGCTGGCTGGTCATAGGCCGTAATCAGCTTGGTACCCACCCCCCAAACGTCAATCTTAGCGTGTTGCATTTTGAGGTTAAGGATGGTATTTTCATCGAGGTCATTGGAAGCGTAAATTTTGGCATCTGGATATCCAGCCTCGTCCAGTTGCTGACGGACTTTCTTGGAAATGTAGGCAATATCCCCAGAGTCAATCCGCACACCCATAAAGTTAATCTGATCACCCAGCTCACGCGCCACTTGAATGGCAGCTGGTACACCGATTCGAAGAGTATCATAAGTGTCAACCAGAAAAACACAATTTTTGTGGGTCGCCGCATAGGCTTTGAAAGCCTCATAGTCGTTTCCATAAACCTGTACCAAAGCATGGGCATGAGTACCCAAGACAGGAATACCAAAGAGCTTCCCTGCTCGCACATTGCTAGTCCCGTTGGCTCCACCAATCACGGCTGCGCGTGTTCCCCAGATAGCTGCATCCATTTCTTGCGCACGACGTGTCCCGAATTCCATCAAAGGCTCATCTTCAATGACTGAACGAATACGTGCTGCCTTGGTCGCTATCAAGGTTTGAAAGTTAACGATGTTTAAGAGAGCCGTTTCGACCAATTGGCATTGGGCTAGAGGACCTTCCACCTGCACAATCGGTTCATTAGCAAAAACCAAGTCCCCTTCCTGAGCAGAACGAACCGTTAGTTCTAACTTGAGATTTCGTAGGTAATCCAAGAATTCTCCATGATACCCAAGCGTCTCCAAGTAGGCAATATCGCTATCTGAAAAGCGTAAGTCTTCAAGATAATGTACAATTCTTTCCAAACCAGCAAAAACCGCATAACCGTTGTTGAACGGTTGCTGACGGAAATAGACCTCAAAAACCGCCTTCTTATTGTGAATTCCTTGGTCAAAGTAAACTTGCATCATGTTGATCTGGTACAAGTCCGTGTGCAATGTCAAACTATCATCTGGGTACATCTGTTTTCCTTCTTCCTACTTTACAAAGGTATGAACGTATTCTACCATTTTCACACCATCCGATAAATTAGTACTATTATAACACATTTTATCTGGATTGATAAAAAGCTAACAAGCTATTCTCCACTCTCCAGCTCATCCATATCTTGCTCAAACTTTTTCTGAGCCCATTCGCCATAACTTTTAAGCCCGAGATTGCCGATAAAAACCCAAGGAAGGTAAATCAGATAAGTAATGGCCCAAGCAGATAAGTATTTAAGGTTCAAAGGATTGTGCTGATAAATTTCGATATTGAATTGATAATTCTGCAACATCAAGAGAGTCGTAATAGCGAGAGTTACCAGCAAACACCCTCCAATCGTAAAATGAAAACGACTATAGTAGGTCACTCCAAGTTGTCGTGCACGATTGAAAAAGAAGAAAATTCCTAAAAGAAGGGTAACCAGAAGAATATTAGGATTAAAAAGAGCAGGTGCTAATACAGCCACCAAATAACTTAGCAGAATGAGCCCGATAAACACATAAAAAGACTCTGCCCCTGCTTTGTTGATCAGTTGTTCTTCTCTTTCGTCTAATAATTGATAATAAAAAAATCTATTTTTCATCTTCTTCCTCCCAAAATAATTGATCCAAAGTTTTGCCTAAGCATCTGCAAATGGACTGGCAGAGGGAGAGACTAGGATTGTATTTCCCAGCTTCAATCAAGCCTATAGTCTGCCTAGTAACACCCACAGCTTCTGCCAAATCCCCTTGTGTTAAATCACGCTCTACCCGAGCTAATTTTAATTTTAAATTTTTAGCCACTAGCGTCCTCCTTCACATTTTTTAAAAAGTTGCGCTTCTTTTCTCAAATACATTATACCATATATCTAACTTAATGCAATATATAAATGTCATTTTGTAAAATTTTATTAACAAAAAACTCTCTATCATCTTACATGATAAAGAGTATTCGTTATTTTTGCTACTTAGCTAAGCTCCTCTTCAAAGGAAAGAAGTCTAGATCACAAATCCTTTTGGTAATAGTATCTTTGTCCTGTATAGGGATAGTCTTGCAAGGCAAAAACTTCCTTGTAGCCATGACTTAGATAAAAATCTGGCGCTTGAAACTGGTAAGTGTTCACGAAAGCAAAACGACAATTTCGATTCTTGGCTTCATTTTCTGCTTGCTGCAGTAGTTGTGAACCAATTCCTTGTTCCCGTAGCTCCTCTTTCACAAACAAATATTCGATTTCCAACCAATTTCCGAAAGTCTCAGCTACTAATCCCGCCATGAGATTGCCCTTTTCGTCTTCAACATAAAGGTTCAGTGGCTCACTCTCAGCCTCTTCTCTTTTTGAACGATTATAAGCACGAATTTGATTCGCGATTTCTTGCGCTTTATGCGATTCCTTATTTTCTAATCTAAGGTACATCCAAACCTCCTAATAAACTGCTACAGCTTGATTATAGCCTTATTTCAATAGACTGTCAAACTAGAAAAACTCACCAAGCTGAGTTGATGAGTTCATGATTTATTTTCTAAATTTCCACTGACTATAAACCCCAAAAACAAGGATCCAGATAGCAGAACCAACTGCCCCCATGAAAGTCGACTCTTGCAAAAAGAGAGTCACAAAAACAAAGACAAAAAAGAGAATGGTTAGGGGATTAAGCAAGCGATACTGAGGCATGAGATAGCCATCAGCCATGAAATCTTGTGACTTGCGGTATTTGAGATGGGCCACCATAATCAAGATATAAATCGCTATGTAAACACCTGATGAAGACGCCGTAATCAAAGCAAAAGCATCTGAAACACCTGGTAGTACGTTGATAAAGGCAGCCAGAGCAATCAAGATCGCTGAGGCAATGATGGCATTTTGTGGAACATTGTGACGAGAAAGGGTATCGACCTTGATGGCCTTTAAGAAACGATTGGGCGAATCATGGGCAATCTGATATAAGTGTCTCCCTGTTGAGTAGAGAGTTGAGTTAAGAGCAGACGCTGCTGAGGTCAAGACAACAAAGTTGATTAGAGCCGCTGCCCACTTGATCCCTGCCAGTTCAAAAACCGTTACAAATGGAGAATCTGACGAGTTGAGATAAGACCACGGAATAATGGCCATAATGGCAATGAGAGCTCCCCCATAGAAGAAGATAATTCTGAGAGGAATTTCCTTAACTGCCTTCGGCAAGACTTGACGAGGGTTCTTTGTTTCAGAAGTTGTCACCCCGATAAACTCAATCATCAGATATGCAAAAAATACCATTTGAAAGGCCATGACAAAGTTCATAACCCCGTTTGGAAAAAGAGAGAACTGGTCGCTGATATTTGCCAAGCTTGCAACACCATGCGGTGTCTTAAAGCCCGTCAAAACCATAAAGACCCCAGTGGCAATCATGGCTAAAATCGCCACAATCTTGACCATAGCAAACCAAAACTCGACTTCTCCAAAGAGCTTAACCGCAATCAGATTGACCAAAGCCAAAATCGTTAAAAAGACAAGCTGAATCATCCAGCTAGGCCAGGTAGGGAACCAGAAGCGGACATAGTCTGAGATGGCAGTGATTTCTGCCATACCGATAAAGACAACAGACAACCAATAAGACCAAACTGAGAAATATCCCCAGCCTTTCCCCAAATGACGGGTGATAAAGTTGATAAAGGTATGCTGTTCTGGATCCTGATACAGCATCTCCCCAACAGCCCTCATCATCAAAAACATAAAGGCTCCTGTAATCATGTAAATCAGGATGATAGAAGGTCCTGTAAGGCTGATAGAGCGACCGGCACCCAGAAAAAGTCCTGTTCCGATTGTTCCCGCAATGGCCATCACCTGAACATGGCGATTGGTTAATCCACGCTCCATTTTCTTTTTCTTCTTATTTGAACTCATATAGTCTCCTATTTATCCAAAAAACCAAAAAGGAGTTGAGCAAGGTAAAACCTTCACTACTCCTTTTTCATCCTATTTAGGCTGTTTTTTCAACCTTTAAGATTTTGACATCATAGCTACCAACTGGTGTTTCAATCGTTGCAGTATCACCAGTCTTCTTGCCAATCAAAGCACGGCCAATCGGACTTTCATTTGATACTTTACCAGCAAAAGCATCTGCACCTGCAGAACCGACGATGATGTAGACCTCTTCTTCGTCTTCACCGACTTCTTGGATTGTTACTGTTTTACCGATTGCTACCTCATCTTGGGCAACCGCATCGCTATTGACAATTTCAGCATAGCGAATTTTTGTTTCTAGACTTGAAATTTGTCCTTCAACAAAAGCTTGTTCATCTTTCGCTGCTTCATACTCACTATTTTCTGACAGGTCTCCATAGGAACGAGCAATCTTGATACGCTCTACGACTTCGGGACGACGGACGAGTTTCAACTCCTCTAATTCTTTTTCTAGTTTTTCCTTTTCTTCAAGGGTCATTGGGTAAGTTTTTTCTGCCATTTTTTTAACTTTCTTTTCTATTTACTTTTTTAAAACAAAATTATGTGGAAAACCACATAATTTTAGTTTGAACTACTTGCTTGAGGTAACTTGCTATTGATATGCTCTGCAACGTTTTGGTCATGTTCTTCTTTTGTTGTTGCAAAGTATACTTTACCATCTTCTACATTGGCTACAAAGTACAAGTACTCACTCTTTGTCTGGTTTACACTTGCTTCAATCGCATCTGAACTTGGGCTATCAACCGGTCCAGGCATGAGACCAAGGTGTGTGTAAACATTGTATGGTGAATCAATCGTTGTATCAATTCCAGCGTCATCTGCTAAACTAATCTTTTGACCAAGTTTTCCTTGAGCATATAGGATAGCGATATTACTTTGAAGTGGCATACCAACATTCAAGCGATTATAGAAGACACCTGCGATTTTCTTGCGGTCTTCGGTCTTAGCACCTTCTTTTTCGACAAGAGAAGCAATGCTGAGCAATTCATTAACTGTCAGATTCTTTTCTTTGATCGTAGCGTAATATGGTGACATAGCCTTATCCATAGCAGCTACCATCTCATCAATCAAACTTTCAACTGTTGTACTGTCTTTGATCGTATAGGTAGCTGGGAAAAGGTAACCTTCAAGACGATAACGAACGCCACTGTCTTTTGTTGGAAGACTTCCAAGTAGGTTTGGATACTTGGCTACTAATTGTGAGATAAAGGTCTCATCTTGAGCTTTTGCCAAGAAAGCATCCGCAGTAAGAGGTTCTTTAAATTCACCTTGAAGTTGTCCTACTGTTTGAGCGATTTGCTCTAATGTATAGCCTTCTGGAATTGTCAAGCTTGCAAGAACAGGTGCCTGAGCTTCAGGAGTCCCACCTTTTTCTAATTCTTGAATCAACTCATCCGTACTCATACTCTTCTTCAAGTTGTAATAACCTGACTTCAAGTTGGCATGGCTATAGTATTTAGCATAAAGGCTAAAGATAAGTCCATGTTTAACCAAACCAGATTTTTCCAAGGTGCTTCCAATTTCTTGAACATTTGCACCGTCTGGGATTTGAACCGTTACATAGTCCTTAGAGCTCGCATCCACAGGTTTCAAGGAATCTTGAACGTAACCATAACCAAAGTAACCACCAACTGCAACGAGTACTAGGAGAACTAGAACTGTTACTAGGCAACCTTTAGCTTTTGATTTTTTCTTTTTCTTAGTTGATGTTGCACCTTGACGACGACTACGACGTGGAGCATCAGCTAATCCGCTGCTGGATTCTGTAGAAACAGGCTCTACTCTTTCAGGAATTCCTGGGGTGATTTCCTCTTTCTTGTCTTCTGTTTTATAGGTTACGGCAACCTTTGTTGGAGTATCGTTAAATTCTTTTTCCTCGGGTTTAAGCTCAACTGGTTCTACCTTAGGTTGAACAGGTTCCACTACAGGTTCTTCAGCCATACGAATCGGCTCTACTAGAGGTTCTTCAGATTCTACAACTTCAATCTTGTCAATGATTGGCTGTCTAATCTCTTTCTCTTCTTGTCCATCCGTTTCATCAGTTCTATCACTTGAAAGTGGAGGAACACTTGGTGCATTTTTTAGAATTTTATCGACAACAGATAGGGAATCAGCCATCAACTCTTCTGTTGATGTTTCTGGTTCAAGATCTGAAGGAGTTGCTGAACTAGCTGGAGAAGATGAAGCCGTCAGATTTGGAATCTCTACTTCTTTCTCTCTTCTATCTTGTTCTTTTACTCTTTCTAAATCACGTAGAATCTGCTCTTTAAAGCTTAATTTTTCTTCTTCTCTTGATTTTTCAGTCAAAAGCATTACCTCCTTGTTGACAATCCCTAATATTATATCTTAAAAGTCGCAGAAAAGCAACTAACTAGGGCATTCCCTAGCTAGTTTTCTTTATTTTCTGGCTGCCAAACCATATCATACCATGTTTCCCCAGCAAAGCTTGACTGGGATAATCCTTCATTAACAAAGCCATGTTTTTCGTAATAGGCGATAAGATAATCATGACACGTCAGATTAATGCCCTCTCGTTCATGTTCTAAAGCGACCTCTTTCAGAGTCTTTAATAGTCTTTTCCCAACTCCCAAAGCTTGTGCTTCCTTGGCAATAGATAGGCAAGTCACAGAAATATAACCTCCAGGTTGATAGCTGTAGTCTTTTATTTCTTCTGTAAAGGACTGATCATGTAGATGGCGGTGCGGAACGACTGGACCTTCGATATAACCAAGAATACGCCCCTCTTTTTCAGCTACCAGAAAACTGGTCTGAATTTCCCGCAAATGCGCCTCAAAGACCGAACGAGGAATCGCTTCTTCAAGGGAGAAATTCTCTAGCTCTATCTCTATAATCCGATCCAAATCTGAAAATCTCGCTTGTCTGATTTTCATATTTCCTCCTGATAAAAGGGATTACCCCAAGTCATATACCATTCAGAACCACTGTCATATTGACTCCCTGTAACTTCTTCTTCAACAAAGCCATTCATTTCAAAATAAGATAGTAGTTCATCAGGACTCTGCAAAAGAATACCTTGATAATCTAGTTCGACTGTCACCTGTTTCAAAGCTGCAAGAAGAAGAGTTCCCAGACCCTGTCCCCAATGGTCAGGATGAATGGTCAAGGATTTTATTTCTATCCATTTGGGATGAATAGACTGAGCTTCTCCTAAAACATAACCTAGGAGCTGATTTTCATCCCCAGCTACAAGAAAGGTACCCGCAGTCTTGCGGATACTCTCTTCTAAGGATTGGCGACTAAATGCCTCTTCTGATGTAGGATTGGCTTCTTCAATCGCCAACATTTCTTCTAAATCTGATAGGGTAGCTTGCCTTATAGTGATTGGAATTTCCATCTGTTTTCCTTATTGGACGTTGCTTGTCAAGTTAGACAAGAGACGTTCAAATGAATATTCATAGGTTTGGATGTCTCCAGCACCCATAAAGACATAAACAGCATTGTCATGGTCTAGGAGTGGAGAAACATTTTCAACAGTGATAACCTGGTGTTTCTTGTTAATTTTATTGGCTAAGTCTTCTACTTTGACATCACCATGGTCCACCTCACGAGCTGATCCATAGATTTGCGCTAGGTAGACGGCGTCTGCTTGATTCAATGCATGGGCAAATTCGTCCAACAAGGCAATGGTTCTTGTAAAGGTATGCGGTTGGAAGACTGCTACAATTTCCTTGCTTGGGTATTTCTGACGAGCCGCATCCAAGGTCGCAATGATTTCTGTTGGATGGTGGGCAAAGTCATCAATGATCACTGTATCATTGACAATTTTCTCAGTGAAACGACGCTTAACACCTGCAAAAGTTTTCAAGTGTTCACGGACCAAGTTCAAATCAAATCCAGCTGTGTAAAGAAGACCAATAACAGCTGTCGCATTCATAATATTGTGACGACCAAAGGTTGGAATGTGGAATTGACCCAACTCTTGACCACGGAAATGAACGGTGAAGGTTGAACCAGTCGTAGAACGAAGAAGATCGCTAGCTACAAAGTCATTGCCCTCAGCTTCAAAACCATAGTAATAGATTGGCGCATTGGCTGTGATTTTACGCAACTCAGCATCCTCACCGTATACAAACAAACCTTTAGTAATTTGTTTGGCATAGTCGTTAAAGGCATTGAAAACGTCCTCTAGACTTGTAAAGTAGTCTGGATGGTCAAAGTCAATGTTGGTGATGATAGAATATTCTGGGTGGTAAGGCATGAAATGGCGCTCATATTCGTCTGACTCAAAGACAAAATATTTAGCATTAGCTGAACCACGACCTGTCCCGTCACCAATCAAGAAGCTGGTGTCAGTGATGTGAGACAAGACGTGTGACAGCATACCTGTTGTTGAAGTTTTTCCATGTGCTCCTGCCACTCCCATGCTGACAAAGTCGCGCATAAAGCTACCTAGGAATTCGTGGTAACGTTTGTAGCTGATGCCATTTTGATCTGCATAGGCGATTTCAACATTGTTATCTGGGCGGAAGGCATTTCCCGCGATAATCTCTACATCACCTTGAAGGTTCTTTTCATCGAAAGGAAGAATGGCAATCCCTGCCTGCTCTAGTCCACGTTGAGTAAAGTAGTATTTTTCAACGTCTGAACCTTGAACCTTGTGTCCCATTTGGTGCAACATCAAGGCCAAGGCACTCATCCCTGATCCTTTAATTCCAATAAAATGATATGTCTTTGACATGCTTTTCTCCCTTATTCAGTTATTCTTGTCAGATTCAACTCTTGGGCAACCTGACGTTCCTGTTCTGTTTGCTTATTCTTTTTATTATAGATTTGACTCTTCTTTAGAAAATCATAGTTGTTCTTTTTAGCTTTTTCCGTTTGGTTTTTCGGAGTTGGATTCGCCACTTGGCCAACCTCCTCAGCTAAGATATAGTGAGACTGGCTCAAGTTTTTACTAAATTTGGCAAACTCACCTGGATTTTCCTTTTGAAATGGTGCTGTTGGTTGGTTTCCTTGACGAACAAGTGTTGAACCATTGTGTCGTCTGGTATGGCTAACATCTTGCGTCAAGTATTTGGCTGAACGTTTCTTTTTTAGATCCGCACGCGCCTCTTCTCGAGCCAACTCAGCATACGTTTTTTCAACCTTTTTAGGTTCTGGGCTCGATTTTGACTCCTTATTAACCACTGGAGAAACTACGGTTTCTTCCTCATTGATAGGAGTCCATTCCAAATAGTTCTTATCGCGGTAATCACCTTTGATATTGCTAATAAAGTCTGACTCATCGTACAAGTCCATGACTGGCATTTTGGTCAGCATGATCTCATCATCTGACACCAATGGAAATCGATCTTGTTTCATTTTGTATTTCCTTTCAACACTTCATTATAGCGTATTGTCTTGATTTTTCAAGTGCTGGCTTCAGAAATTCCCAAAATTTCACGAATTTCTGCCAGACTGAGACTCGCACGCGACTCCGTACCATCTAAAACCTGGGAAACCAAATGTTTCTTTTGTTCTTGAAGTTCTTGGATCTTTTCTTCAATGGTTCCCTTGGTAATCAAACGATAGACTTCGACCATCTGCTCCTGCCCCATTCGGTGGGCTCTTCCGATAGCCTGGGCTTCGACAGCGGGATTCCACCAGAGGTCAACCAAAATAACCGTATCAGCTCCCGTTAGATTGAGACCAACACCACCCGCCTTAAGGGAGATGAGAAAGGCATCTCTTTCCCCTTGGTTAAAGGCCTTAGTCATCTCCTGTCTGTCATGAGCAGGAGTTGAACCTGTGATTTTGAAGGAGGTCAAGCCCAAGTCTGGGAGTTCTTTCTCGATTTTTTCCAACATTCCTTTGAACTGGGAGAAAATCAAGACCCGATGCCCACCATCAGCCACTTGTAGCAATAAATCTCGGAGACTATCCAATTTACCACTGGATCCTTGGTAATCGTCCATGAAGAGAGCTGGCGTATCGCAGATCTGGCGCAATCGCATGAGACCAGATAAGATTTCTACCCGACTTCTCTGGAATTCTTGATCTGTCACTTGCGCTAGGCGGTCTCGCATCTGTTGCAACTGGGCTAGATAGATGACCTTCTGCTGGTCTTCCAGTTCATTTTTATAGACGACTTCGATCAGATCAGGCAGTTCTGTAAGGACTTCTTCTTTCTTACGCCTCATGACGAAGGGCTTGATAAACTGCGCGACTCGGTCAGCCGGTAATTTCATAAACTCCTTTTTACTTGGTAAGAGCCCCGGAAGCACAATTTGGAAGATAGACCACAACTCTCCTAAATGGTTTTCGATGGGTGTACCTGACAAAGCAAAGACTGCTGGCACCACGAACTGGCGCAAACTCTGAGCAATCTTAGTCTGGGCATTTTTCATGACCTGGGCTTCATCTAAAAAGAGAAAATCAAAAGCCATCTCTTGATAAAGCTCGCTGTCTTGACGAAAGGTAGCATAACTGGTTACGTAGATTTGGTGATTTTGAGAAAGAATCGCTTCTCGATTTGCTTTCAAACCATGAACGACAGCCAAATCCAACTGTGGGGCAAATCTTCTGAATTCATCTGCCCAATTGTAAATCAAACCTGACGGAGCTAAAATCAAGACCCGACTATCTTCTGTCACCTGACTAGTCAAAAAAGCGATGGTTTGCAGTGTTTTTCCCAGTCCCATATCATCTGCCAGAATGCCACCAAAGCCATAGTGATGAAGCATCTGGAGCCAACGAACACCCTTTTCCTGATAGTCTCTCAAACTCGCCTGCACCCGTATATCTCCCAAAGGAAAATCTTCTGGATGGGTCAAATCATGAGCTAAATGCTGAAATTCCTCTGTGAAGGAGATCCTGTCTCGACCTTCAAAAAGCTGAGAAAGGCTATAAGCTAGGGATTTTCTAGCATGAAAAGAACCATCTTTTAGCTCAACCCCCAGTTCCTGCAAATTTTGACGAATCTGCTTGGTTTCCTCATCAAAAAAGTACACTTGATCAGAAGAACTGATATAGAAATCCTGATTGCTGGTCAGTGCTTTAAGAGCTTGATCAATCTCTTCTTGGGCAATCCCTTGGAAATCAAACTGAATCTCCAACAATCCTCCCTTGGACTCAATCTGAACCTGAGGAGCTTGGACACTGTAGAGCTGATTC
>CAUSQY010000015.1:0-28620 GCA_963533645.1 uncultured Streptococcus sp.
AGTTTTGTAGTCTTCGTTTGGAAGACAGTTGGGAATTGTGTATCGATTCCGAGTACAGAAGCAGCATGCTCTGGTGTTGGGAATGCGATTTCGTTGATTTCCTCAAAGTGTTCATCACTCATGTGAATGCGGTAATCCAATTTGAAACGTGTATAGATAGAGCTATAATAATCAAGATTTGGATAGTTGGCATTGATGTATTGCTCAGGAATATAAGATGTGTGGAAGATGTATGTCACGTCGTTTGTCTGACGAATACGTTCAATCTTATAGTAGAATTGATCTCCACGCAGTCCAAGTTTATCTAAATATTCAAGTTTGTTTCCGCGCTCGATAGAAAGGACCGTAACTTTATCGTCTTTTGTTTCAAAGATTTCAACATCTGAAAACTCAACGAGTTTGTGCTTGCGGGCACGTGAAACGAAAGTACCTTTCCCTTGTTGGCGGACAATGTAGCCGTCTTTAGCAAGGTCGTTCAAGGCACGAACAACTGTGATTGAACTCACATCGTACATCGCGATCAATTCGGCTTCTGTATAAAATTTATCTCCACTTGCAAATTGACCAGAGATGATTTTGTTTTTTAATTCATCTTTAATATATTGGTATTTAGGAATAGCCATAAATTTCACCTCGATTCTCTTTCTCCAATTTTGATTTTACCACAAATATAAAGAAAAGAGTAGTATTAAGGTCAAAAAATTAAAATAATAGACTAAAAATGTTATTTTACATGTAAAAAAATTCATTTGATGTTCTTGTGAATTATCATACATAAAAAGATCGTTTTCATGCTATTTTTAGATAATTTCGGTAAACGGTAAGTAAAAAAATAGAAAAATTTTAAATAATTTTCTAAAAACCTATTGACAAATGCAAAAGATTTGATTATAGTTAATATTATAATAAATGAAAGCGCAAACTTAATTCGTCAGAGGTAATAACATGACCAGATTTAAAATTGAGGACGATTTCTATTTAGACGAAAAACCGTTCAAGATTTTGTCCGGCGCCATTCATTATTTTAGGATTCCAGCAGAGGATTGGTATCATTCTCTCTATAACTTAAAGGCGCTTGGCTTTAATACAGTCGAGACCTATGTAGCTTGGAATTTACACGAACCTGTTGAAGGGGAGTTTGATTTTGAAGGTGCCAGAAATTTGGAGAGATTTCTTCAAATTGCACAAGATTTGGGTCTCTATGCCATTGTACGCCCGTCTCCATTTATTTGTGCGGAATGGGAATTTGGTGGCTTGCCGGCTTGGCTCTTGACCAAGGACGTGCGAATTCGCTCGTCCGACCCGGCCTACATCGAGGCTGTTGCTCGCTATTATGACCAATTATTGCCAAGGCTTGTGCCTCGCTTGTTGGATAATGGCGGAAACATTCTTATGATGCAAGTCGAAAATGAATATGGCTCTTATGGAGAAGATAAGTCTTATCTACGAGCGATTCGGAAATTGATGGAAGACCGAGGGATTGATTGCCCACTCTTTACTTCAGATGGTCCATGGAGAGCTACTCTGAAGGCAGGAACCTTGATTGAAGATGACCTCTTTGTGACAGGGAACTTCGGTTCTAAAGCTCCGTACAACTTTTCACAGATGCAGGAATTCTTTGATGAGTATGGCAAAAAATGGCCCCTCATGTGTATGGAATTCTGGGATGGCTGGTTCAACCGTTGGAAAGAACCAATCATCACGCGTGATCCAAAAGAGTTGGCAGAAGCTGTTCGAGAGGTATTGGAACAAGGCTCTATCAACCTCTACATGTTCCATGGCGGAACAAACTTTGGTTTCATGAATGGTTGCTCGGCTCGAGGAACTCTGGATTTGCCACAAGTCACATCTTATGACTATGATGCCCTTCTCGATGAAGAAGGAAATCCAACTGCTAAATACCTAGCAGTCAAGAAGATGATGGCAACACATTTCCCAGAGTATCCACAGTTAGAACCACTTTACAAGGAAAGCATGGAATTGGAATCCATTCCACTAGTCGAAAAAGTTTCCTTGTTTGAAACCCTAGACAGTCTCTCTAGTCCTACTGAAAGCCTCTATCCAAAAGCGATGGAAGAACTTGGTCAAAGTTATGGCTACCTTCTTTATCGTACCGAAGCAAGTTGGGATGCAGAAGAGGAACGCCTCCGTATCATCGATGGACGTGACCGAGCTCAACTCTATGTAGATGGTCAATGGATCGCCACTCAATACCAGACAGAAATTGGTGAAGATATCTACTGTCAGGGAAATCGAGAAGGCTTTTCAGAGATTGACATCTTGATCGAAAATATGGGGCGTGTCAACTATGGACATAAGTTCTTAGCAGATACGCAGCGGAAAGGAATTCGTACAGGTGTCTGCAAGGATCTACATTTCTTACTGAATTGGAAACAATATCCACTACCATTGGATAATCCTGAGAAAATTGATTTTTCAAAAGGATGGACAGAAGGACAACCAGCCTTTTACGCTTATGACTTTACAGTCCAAGAGCCAAAAGATACTTACCTAGACTTGTCTGAGTTTGGTAAGGGAGTTGCCTTTGTCAATGGGCAGAATCTAGGACGTTTTTGGAACGTCGGCCCGACCCTCTCGCTTTATATTCCTCATAGCTATCTCAAGGAAGGTGATAACCGCATCATCATCTTTGAAACAGAAGGTGAATATAAAGAAGAGATTCATTTAACTCGTAAACCTACACTAAAACACATAAAGGGGGAAAACTTATGACAATTGTAGGATGCCGTATCGATGGACGTTTGATCCACGGTCAAGTAGCCAATCTTTGGGCTGGAAAACTAAATGTTTCACGCATTATGGTTGTAGACGATGAAGTCGTTAACAACGATATTGAAAAGAGCGGCTTGAAACTTGCGACACCACCAGGTGTGAAACTCAGTATCTTGCCAGTTGAGAAAGCAGCAGCAAATATCCTTGCTGGTAAATACGATAGCCAACGTCTCTTTATCGTTGCACGTAAACCAGACCGTTTCCTTGGTTTGGTCGAAGCAGGTGTTCCGCTTGAAACACTCAACGTTGGTAATATGTCTCAAACACCAGAAACTCGCTCTATCACACGTTCTATCAACGTGGTAGACAAGGATGTGGAAGATTTCCACAAACTAGCAGAAAAAGGTGTGAAACTCACTGCTCAAATGGTTCCAAATGATCCAGTTTCAGACTTTTTGAGCTTATTAAAATAGGAAAAAATTTTTAGGAGGTCATTGTTATGATACAATGGTGGCAAATTTTACTTCTCACTTTGTACTCAGCTTATCAAATCTGTGATGAGTTGACGATCGTTTCATCTGCAGGTTCCCCTGTATTTGCTGGTTTCATTACTGGTTTAATCATGGGAGATGTGACAACTGGTTTGTTTATCGGTGGTAGCTTGCAGTTGTTCGTTCTCGGGGTTGGTACCTTCGGTGGTGCTTCTCGTATCGACGCAACTTCTGGTGCGGTTCTTGCAACAGCATTCTCAGTTTCACAAGGAATCGCTACAGATCTTGCGATTACAACAATCGCTGTACCAGTAGCAGCACTTTTGACATACTTCGACGTTCTTGGACGTATGACAACTACTTTCTTTGCACACCGTATTGATGCTGCGATCGAACGCTTTGACTACAATGGTATCGAACGCAACTACCTACTTGGTGCGCTTCCATGGGCTCTTTCTCGTGCCCTTCCAGTATTCTTCGCCCTTGCTTTTGGTGGAGAATTCGTACAAGGTGTTGTAAACCTTGTTAAAGAATACCAATGGGTTGCAGACGGTTTGACACTTGCAGGTCGTATGCTTCCAGGTCTTGGATTCGCTATCTTGCTTCGTTACCTTCCAGTTAAACGTAACCTTCACTACCTTGCAATGGGATTTGGTTTGACAGCTATGTTGACTGTTCTTTACTCATATGTAACAGGTCTTGGTGGCGCTGTTGCTGGTATCGTAGGTACTCTTCCTGCTGATGTTGCTGAAAAAATTGGTTTCGTGAACAACTTCAAAGGTTTGTCTATGATTGGTATCTCTATCGTAGGTATCTTCCTTGCAGTGCTTCACTTCAAAAATAGCCAAAAAGTAGCTGTAGCAGCACCTTCTACACCATCAGAAAGTGGGGAAATCGAAGATGACGAATTCTAATTACAAACTTACAAAAGAAGATTTTAATCAAATCAACAAACGTAGCTTGTTTACTTTCCAATTAGGTTGGAACTACGAACGTATGCAAGCTTCTGGTTACCTTTACATGATCTTGCCTCAATTGCGTAAAATGTATGGGGATGGAACTCCTGAATTGAAAGAAATGATGAAAGTTCATACTCAATTCTTCAATACTTCACCATTCTTCCACACAATTATCGCTGGTTTTGACCTTGCCATGGAAGAAAAAGATGGTGTAGGTTCAAAAGATGCCGTTAACGGTATCAAGACAGGTTTGATGGGACCATTCGCTCCTCTTGGAGACACAATCTTTGGTTCACTTGTACCTGCTATCATGGGATCTATCGCAGCAACTATGGCTATCGCTGGCCAACCATGGGGTATCTTCCTTTGGATCGCAGTTGCAGTTGCTTATGACATCTTCCGTTGGAAACAATTGGAATTTGCCTACAAAGAAGGGGTTAACCTTATCAACAACATGCAAAGTACTTTGACAGCTTTGATTGACGCTGCATCTGTACTTGGTGTCTTCATGATGGGTGCTCTTGTAGCAACAATGATCAACTTTGAAATTTCTTACAAATTGGCAATCGGTGAGAAGATGATTGACTTCCAAGATATCTTGAACTCAATCTTCCCACGCTTGCTTCCAGCAATCTTTACTGCCTTTATCTTCTGGTTGCTTGGTAAGAAAGGTATGAACTCTACTAAAGCTATCGGTATCATTATCGTACTTGCTTTGGCTCTTTCTGCCTTTGGTAAATTTGTACTTGGAATGGGCGCATAATTTATGACGAAATCATTAATTTTGGTGAGTCATGGTCGATTCTGTGAAGAACTTAAAGGTAGCACTGAAATGATCATGGGTCCACAAGACAATATTCATGCAGTGGCTCTTCTTCCAGAAGATGGCCCAGAAGAATTTACTGCAAAATTTGAAGCTGCTATCGAAGGATTGGATGATTTCCTAGTCTTTGCGGACCTTCTCGGTGGAACACCATGTAACGTGGTAAGCCGTTTGATCATGGAAGGTCGCGACATTGAACTCTACGCAGGGATGAATCTTCCAATGGTGATTGAATTTATCAATGCCAGCCTTACAGGTGCAGATGCGGACTACAAGAGCCGTGCTGCAGAAAGCATCGTAAAAGTCAACGATTTGTTAGCGGGCTTCGATGATGACGAAGATGAATAAGATGTGACTTAGAGCATCTTATATAGAATATACATGGGAATGGGAGTCACTCCCATTCCCATATTTTCAATAGGAATGAAACGACAATAGATTAGAGGAACTCTATGCTAAATTACACAAAAGAAGAATTACTTGAACTGGGTGCAGAAATCACGACTCGTGAGATCTACCAACAGCCTGATGTATGGAAAGAGGCTTTTGAAGCCTATCAAGCAAAACGTGAAGAAATTGCAGCCTTCCTACAAGGAATCGCTGATAAGCATGACTATATCAAGGTCATCTTGACGGGTGCTGGTACTTCTGCTTATGTGGGAGATACCTTGGTGCCATATTTTAAGGAAGTCTATGACGAGCGCAAATGGAACTTCAATTCTATTGCGACAACAGATATTGTTGCCAATCCAGAAACTTATTTGAAAAGAGATGTGGCGACTGTCCTTGTTTCCTTTGCTCGTAGTGGGAATTCGCCTGAAAGTGTGGCGACGGTTGATTTGGCCAAAGCCTTAGTGGATGAGCTTTATCAAGTGACGATTACTTGTGCAGCGGACGGGAAATTGGCTCTTCAAGCCCATGGCGATGAGCGCAATCTTTTGCTCTTGCAACCAGCTGCTTCTAATGACGCTGGATTTGCCATGACTTCTAGCTTTACGTCTATGATGCTAACAGCTCTCTTGGTCTTTGATCCTACAGAATTTGCTGTGAAAGCTGAACGTTTTGAAGTTGTGTCTAGCCTTGCGCGTAAGATTCTAGACAATGCAGAAGATGTTAAAGAGCTTGTTGACCTAGACTTTAATCGTGTCATCTATTTGGGTGCAGGTCCTTTCTTCGGCCTTGCTCATGAAGCTCAGCTCAAGATTTTGGAATTAACAGCTGGTCAAGTGGCGACCATGTATGAAAGCCCAGTTGGCTTCCGTCACGGTCCAAAATCATTGATCAACGAAGATACAGTTGTTTTGGTATTTGGTACAACGACAGACTACACTCGCAAGTACGACTTGGACTTGGTTCGTGAAGTGGCTGGTGATCAGATTGCTCGTCGTGTTGTGCTTTTGAGTGATCAAGCCTTTGGTCTTGAAAATGTCAAAGAAGTAGCCCTTGGTTGTGGCGGTGTCTTGAACGATATTTACCGTGTTTTCCCTTACATCGTTTATGCTCAACTCTTTGCCCTCTTGACTTCACTCAAGGTAGAAAATAAACCAGATACACCATCTCCTACAGGTACAGTAAACCGTGTGGTACAAGGTGTGATCATTCATGACTATCAAAAGTAAGGAAGTGTCTATGAGTAAATTACAATTAAGTCCCAATAAAGTAGCTTGCTTGCAAAAACTCTCTGACGAGAACGGCATTATCTCAGCTCTTGCCTTTGACCAACGTGGTGCTTTGAAACGCCTCATGGCTCAATATCAAACAGAAGAGCCAACAGTGGCTCAAATGGAAGAACTCAAAGTATTGGTTGCAGATGAATTGACTAAATACGCATCCTCTATGCTTCTCGACCCAGAGTATGGTCTTCCAGCTACAAAAGCGCTTGATGCCAATGCTGGTCTTCTCCTTGCTTATGAGAAAACTGGCTACGACACAACAAGCACCAAACGCTTGCCTGACTGTTTGGATGTTTGGTCTGCAAAACGCATCAAAGAACAAGGCGCTGATGCTGTCAAATTCTTGCTTTACTATGATGTAGACAGCTCTGACGAACTCAACCAAGAAAAACAAGCCTACATCGAACGCATCGGTTCTGAGTGTGTGGCGGAAGACATTCCATTCTTCCTTGAAATCCTCGCTTACGATGAAAAAATCGCTGACGCAGGTTCTGCAGAATACGCAAAAGTGAAACCACACAAGGTTATCGGTGCTATGAAGGTCTTCTCAGACCCACGCTTCAACATCGATGTCTTGAAAGTAGAAGTTCCAGTCAACGTCAAATACGTTGAAGGCTTTGGTGATGGAGAAGTCGTTCATACACGCGAAGAAGCAGCAGCCTTCTTCAAAGCTCAAGATGAAGCAACTAACTTGCCGTATATCTACTTGAGTGCGGGTGTATCAGCTAAACTCTTCCAAGAAACGCTTGTCTTTGCCCACGAATCAGGTGCAAACTTCAACGGCGTTCTTTGTGGACGTGCAACATGGGCTGGATCAGTTGAAGCTTACATCAAAGATGGTGAAGCAGCAGCTCGCGAATGGCTTCGCACAACTGGATTTGAGAACATTGACGAACTCAACAAGGTTCTTCAAACAACAGCGACTTCATGGACTGAACGTGTAGAAGCATAAAACAAGAATAGAAGAATCCCCTTTTGTTAAGAAGATACTTAAGGTTTTCTGACAAAGGATTCTGAAAATAGAAACTACAACCATAGATGGTGATACACTCTCTATGGTTTGTTTACTTAAGAGAAATGGATCAAAGGAGAGAAGAATGAAAGCATACACAGAGCGTGTATTTGGAAATCATGAGGGCAAGGATGTCTTGGCCTATCGCTTTGAGACTGATGGTGGTTACCAGCTTGAAGTTATGACTTATGGTGCGACCATCTTGCGCTATGTCACACCTGACAAGGCTGGAAATTTTGCCAATGTTATCTTGGGTTTTGATGATTTTGCTAGCTATGTAGGCAATAGTCCCAAGCATGGAGCAAGTGTAGGTCCTGTAGCGGGTCGTATTGCAGGTGCGACATTTGAGCTCAATGGCAAGACCTATGACCTTGAAGTCAACAATGCTAGCAACTGTAACCACAGTGGTTCAACTGGTTGGGATTCTAGCTTGTTTGAACTGGTTGAAGTGAGCGACCATGGCTTGACCCTCTACACAGAGCGTACAGATGGGACAGGAGGATTTCCTGGTAATCTCAAGATTTGGATCAGTTACCACTTAGAAGAAACTGGTGCCTATGAAATCAGCTACAAGGTAACGACAGATCAGGATACGCTGGTCAATCCAACTAATCACAGCTACTTCAACTTGTCTGGTGATTTCACGCAGACAGTTGACCGCCATGTCTTCCAACTAAACACGGAGGGCATTTACCCAATCGCTCCGGACGGTGTGCCAGCAAAAACTCCAGATGCCACTCGTGATGTTGTTAAACACATCTACAATGGTAGTTTGTTGAAGGATATCTTTGCAGAGGAAGATGAGCAAATCCAGTTGGTATCTGGTTTGGATCACCCATTTGCCCTTCCTGCAGATCATGACAATGCTGGTTTCCTTTATGACCAAAACTCAGGTCGTTTCCTACTTTTCAAGACAGAGGCCCCTTGCTTTGTGGTCTACACAGCAAACTTTGTGGATGAGAGTGTGCTCATCGGAGGCCAGCCAATGGTACAGCACAATGGGATTGCCCTTGAAGCGCAAGCTTTACCAGATGCCATTCACAGTGACCTCAAAGACCAAGTCATTCTCAAAGCAGGGGAAACTTTCACCAGCAAAACTCGCTACGAGCTTGTTGTAAAATAAAAAGAAGAGCTGGTTTCCAGCTCTTTTGAGTTGTCTTCGTTGACATTCTATCTCAATAGTGTATAATTGATGTAATTAATAAAGTTACAACAAAAAGGAGACACCCTATGACTTATGCATACAAAAGCCACATTTACCTAGCAGAGGCTGTTTTAAATGTTAAGGATTTGACGAGTCAAACGGCTTTTTATCACCAGATTATTGGCTTAGAGATTTTATCTCAAACAGAGACAGAAGCGATTTTGGGACTTGGCAGAAAAGCCTTGGTCCACTTGATTCAGGCAGAAAAAGCTGGGGAAGTAAGGGAGCATTATGGGCTCTACCATCTAGCGATTTTGTTGCCGACACGAAAAGCCTTGGCAGATGTCTTGAAACACCTAAGTGATTTGCGCATTCCTCTGGTCGGAGGAGCGGATCATGGATACAGTGAGGCCCTTTATCTGGAAGATTTGGAAGGAAATGGCATTGAACTCTACCGTGATAAGCCAGTTTCTTCATGGGATATTCGAGAAGACGGACGCATTATCGGTGTGACAGAGGCCCTTGCGGCTCAGGATATCTATGAGTTAGGGGAAAAGGTAGATCCCTTTATCCTAGCTGAAGGGACGAGAATGGGGCATATCCATCTATCGGTGAAGGATAGTCGCGCGGCAAGTCAGTTTTATCAAAAAGTGTTAGGGTTAGAGGATAAATTTAGTATTCCGAGTGCTAGTTGGATAGCAGCTGGTCAGTACCATCACCACCTGGCCGTCAACGAATGGGCTGGAAAAGGTCTAGCTCCGCGTAAATCGGGCTTGCCTGGCTTGGCCTACTACGTCCTTGAGGTCAAAAGCAAGGAAGAACTCTTAGCCATTGTTCAGCAAGCACAAGAGGTAGAAGCACCAATCAAGTGGGTAAATTCGAGTGAGTTGAATCTTGTAGACCCAGATGGGATTGTGACCCGCATTCGCTTGGAACGATGAGATGTGAAAAACACATCATATACATAGAAAAAGGCGGACAAGCTCGCATTCTGTTTTTAGAATGCGGACTTGTTCGTTTTTTTATGGAATGACGAAAGCTTTCTTGGCTCTGACAAAGGCATCGGTCGGGGATATTTTCCCTTTTCTGGGGGTTCATGCTATAATACTAATAAACTTTTCTTTCTCTAGGAAGGCAAATGCCGAAAAAGCTAGAATGCTGGCAATCGTTGTCACGATGCTTTTAAGAGAAAGTAGGACTCTGTTTGAACATCCGTATTGAGTTTAGGAGACAGGAAATAGATGGACACAAGTGTAAAAAATTTAATCAGTATGGGCCCTCTGGAGGACTATTTTATCTATTATGATCTGAAGAATCAAGTATTCTACAGTGTAAAACAAGGCATGAATTATTCAGCCATTGCAGCCCCTATTGCAATCTATTCCTTCCAACGGCTGTCAAAGTTGCTCAACCAAACCTTTGGAGATGTCTCATCCCTTTTCAATCTGATTTTCTTTATCCTGATGTCTCTGTTTTTGGTTTTCGGGACCATTTTCCTTGCCAAGTCTACCCGACGCAACATGAAGACAGATAGATTTAGAAAAGTCCTGCTGACAAAAGCCAATATCAAAACACTTAGGAGAAAATCTAGGGCGTTGACAGTAGTTGGCTACATTTTTGTTTTAATAACGATTTTTTCAGCCTATCGTTATCTGACTGTTTCTGATTTTCAATTTTTACTTATGTACATGTTAGGGATTGGTATTCTTACATATATAGTTTATGATTTTCGGATGAAAACGCGCAAACGACTGTTCAAGGAGCTGATGGAGACATTACAGGACGGTAGCCGAGGGAAAGAGGGAGAAATATAAGATGAGAAAAGTCATTTATATAGGCCAAGGATACCAGCAATCCGTCTACTATAACACAAAGACGAGAGAGGCTTTAGCGACAGAATCTAGCGCCTCGTCAGAAACCGACTGTGCCATCAGTTCAAAAAAATCCAAGTGGCCTTGGGTTGTCTTCTTTGCTTTCTTGCTAGTTGCCATTATCGGTATTTGGATTCGTTCCTTGATAGCGCCCTTTAGATTGAGTGAGTGGATGGCGCCGATCCATCTAGCCGCAATCCTTTTCGTTTTTATCGGAAGTGTTTATGGATTTGAAAAACTGTTCTACAGTGGGGCTAAGTCGCTTGTCCCAGCAAGTGAAGAACAGTTTAAAGATGCTGTTGAAAGTAGTACTTTTTGGAGGAAGTCTCCAGATAAGGAACCAACAGTCGATAAAATCATCTTGTATCTATTTGTTATCCTCGTTCTTCTATTTGTTTTTGTTATTGTTGTGTTCTTTGCCATACCTGGGACCTTCATTCCCTACTATGAACATGAATGGTTTGAGCCGTCCATGTTCATGGTACCAATCGGAGCAACAATCGTCCCAATTAGCGTGGTTCTTCTACTATTTCAAAACAATCCAATCCGCTGGCTCTTAGCCGTACGAAAATACAAGCAGGGGAAAGTATTATTTGGGGAAGAAAAATAAGTGGGGGGATAAGATGAAAGAAAAGTATGTTGAGTTTTTGAATATGGCAGTTGTGGATACGAGTCCTATAAAGCGTTTTGATATTATATAAATCACTGATGAGGGAAGATAATGAAAAAAATAATGAAATCAAAATTAGTTCAGGTCATACTTCTTGCACTCACTGTTGTAGGGTTTTACTTTGCTTATCAGGCATATCGTAGGCATGAACTTACTCAGTTTGTCATGTGGAGTCCAAGAGCTAAAATTGTAAGTTATGAATTCATGGATGACAACAAGGCAGTAGCGATTGAGTGGGATAATGAGTCGGAGTTAAAAGATGCGGAAGAGGCTAAGAAATATGATTCGCGTGTCAATGTAGAAAGAATGACGAGAGTTAATGGAGAACGCTATATCATCCAACAAAGTTATAAGTTAAAATCAGCCACGAAAAAGTATTGGATTCTAGAAGAGGATGCGGTGCCATATTTGAAAAGTAATATTCCAGAGCAGGGAGAGTACTGGTTGTTAGACGTCTATGACACGAAAGATGGGACAATCAAACAAAAGACGTATGATGTATTTCAGATGGTGAGGGAATATAATAAGGATTATATTCCAAGAAGGGTTCGCAGCGTTAATTATTTCTTGTATACGGAACAGGGGAAAACTTACTTACCAATTAGTATGGCTATTGGCCAACAGCCAGAATCAAAAACTGAAACTGGGCTTATTGATATAGAGGAAGGAAAGATAATAGCAGCTACTCCATCTGGTAGAACTTCCAAAGATCTTTATAACGATGAGAAAGGATTATACAAACCGAAGTTAGATGATATTCTTATTTCAAATAATAAATTTTTAAACGAAAAGTTTGCCTTTGTCTTATCTCTTTTTGGTTTTAAAGAACCAGTAGAAAAATCCCAATACCCGTCCTTATCAAGCAAATATCCAAAGGTGTTTGATATATTGAGTAAAGGGCTGTTATCTGAATTATATTTCCTTGGAAAAGAAGATGTTCGTTTTGAAATCTCTTTCTTAAAGCTAGCGCTTCCAGAAGGTACGAATATCTTTAAGGATATTACCATTCCAGCAGCTAGTTCGAAAGATGGACAGGAACATTTGGTTCAAAGCGAAGAAGAGTTCTTACAATATTATAAATCCAGTACGGAGGAAGAATAATGGGACAAAAGCATTTGTCTTATATTCCAATAGATATTGATAGTTGACATTGAATTTTAAATAGGGAGGAAAAAATGAAGAAGTTATTTGTCATCATCTTGTTGTTGATTCTGGGAGCTTGCTCTAATGGAAAGGAAGCAGGGGAAACAGAGAAAAGTACACGCGAGACAGTTGTAAACAAAGAGAAAGAATTGAAATTTGTAGTAGCACCGCAATATGAAGGCCAAACGTCGGATTTAATTGAACTTGGTAAAAAATTGACCAAAGAACATCCAGAAATTGGAAGTAAGGGGAATATGGCTATCTACTTTACAGGAGCCGTCTCAGATGGTAGAGCAGCACTAATGCTCGTCAATAAAACTGACGTAGATATCAAAAAAGATTTGGAGTTTTCACTAAGCTGGTCTTATGAAGGCAAAACTATTTTTGATAATCAAAAGATTAGCTATACTATCAAGGATAGTGGTGAGTTACCTTCTTACACAACCACGTTAATTTTGTTACCACTTAACTCAGAACAATTGGAGATTGTTGACTCGATGTCAGATCCATCTAAGATGACACTATCAATGTCCGATGTGAAGAGTGTGGAATAAGATAGGAGTTGAATATGACAACAGAAACCATTTTATTTTTAGTTGCTACCATCGTCATTCTTTTATCCTTGATCTTTTTATCTGGTACATATCTCTACCTTTATTTTCGGGATAAAAAGATGGTACGTCTTGCCAAATCGTCTGTTAAGGGAACGGTTGTGGGCTATAGTAATTTTCAGGCTGGGAATCCTCCGATTGTTGAATATACGGTTAACGGAACTACTTATAGCAAGCCATTACGGTATTTTATAATCAAAACGATTTCGCTTCCATGGGGGCCTGTAAAAACATCTGATAACTTTACAAGAGAGGACATGTTGGCGAATTCATTAACCTTTTATCGTAATTCCTTTATATCCTTTAATAACTTAATGCGAACGCATTTTCCAGTCTATTCGAAGATGACGGTATGGTATGATCCTGAAAAACCAAACAGGGCTTATGTGGAACGATACTGTGGAATCAACAAACTTTATAAATTGTTGGGCATCGGTAGTGCTATATTGTTAATCATGACCTACGCCGTTGTAGTGCTTGCTTATTTGTTAAAGAGGTGAGGTATAGATGTCAAAAGTTTGTATAGTTGTAGTAGAAGAAATGAACCTAAGTATATCAGATATTCAAATGAAGTAGGAGAACTATATGTCAGATTTAAAGCTTTATTTTTTGTTGCTATTTGGAGTTTTATTACTCTGTTCATCTGTACTTTTCTTTTTCCGTTATTTTTACAAAAGAGAACTAAGGATAAAAAATTTATCTACTGCATGTGTTGAGGGAGTTGTAGTAGGATACAAGTATTCAAAACCAGCAGGTCCTCCAATTGTTGAATATAAAGTTGATGGGCATACTTATCAAAGAAATCTGGACTACCATAGAGTCATTCTCATATCAGTTCCTTGGAAGAGTGTACAAGCCACTTCTAGGTCGGAGTTATTAGCTCAAAAGATAACAATTTATAGAAATTCTGTCGTTTCTGTTACACGTGTTTTGGAAGATGCTTTTCCAAAGGGCTCAAAGATGATGGTTTGGTATAACCCTGCTTGTCCCAAAGAGTCCTTTGTTGAGAGATACAGTGGTATGGAAGTGGTGTATAAGCGTCAAGTATGGATATGTATGGCAACATTAATTTTAGCACCCATCTTGTTGACAATGGTATTTCTATTGAATGAATTTTATAAATAGTAAATTTAAGAGGAGGAATGGTGTCAAACGCTAGTCAACGAGTTTTATAAATGCTTGGGCATCGGTAGTGCTATATTGTTAATCATGGTTTACGCCGTTGTAGTGCTTGCTTATTTGTTAAAGAGGTGAGGTAATCCACATAATGTCACAAGAGAGATATTTGCAGATCAAAAAAGAGCATCAAGTTCGTAAGTTTGTGGGGCGTTTCCTCTTCATTGTTCTCGCTATACTCGATGTTCTACTGGTATCAAGTCATTCCAATTATGTACCGCTTATAACGGTGGCTATGGTAACGATTGTGCCCTTTAATCATTTTCTACTTGGTCCTCTTAGGAGACAGAAAAAAGCTATAGAAAAAGAGCATCCAGAATGGAAAATACTCAGTACAACGGGAGTAAAGGTTCCCTCGGCTGAAGCCAATAAAAGAACCTTGGCTGGTATTGGGACCTTGATGGCCTTACTCTTGTCTTTCGGACTAACCTATAAACCTGCAAAACAGTCGAACGTAAAGGTGAACCAAGTAGACAAGCTGCCTAAGATTGATTCTAAAGTGGCTGAAACGTCCAAGCCTTCTGAGTCTGAGTCATCCAGCTCATCTAAGGCCAAAGAATCCAGTTCCTCAGAGTCGAAATCCTCGTCTTCGACTGAACAAAGTTCTAAAACCGAAAGTTCAGGAACAAAGCCGTCAAAAAGCGAATCCAATAATCCTTATTACCAGATTCCAGGACTTACTGACGAACAGGTGAGAGATATCATATCAAAATCTGTGAAAGATTTAAGAGAAAAACAGTCAAAAGAAAAATCCGAAGAGTAGACTCGAGGGATTCGATGTCGTTTCTGAACGAGTTCCTTCTTTGAGATTTTACTCTATAGAATAACAGGAGGAGTTCATATGAATAAAGAAGTGATTGGTTTGATAGTTGGGACCATCGTCATCTTCCTATCTTTTGTATTTGTATGTGGGACCTTTCTCTACCTCTATCTTCGAGATCAGAAGTTGGTCCGCCTTGCTCAGTCATCCGTACAGGGAACAGTTATCGGCTATAGGCGTTTTCGTGAGGGATATCCACCTATCGTCGAATACACGGTGGATGGGATTACTTATAAGAAAACCTTGCAGTATTTTATGTTCAAAACGGTCACAATTCCGTGGGGGACTACTAAATTTTTAAAGGACTATACAAGAGAAGATATGCTGGCGCCTTCAATCACTCGCTACAGCAACTCCTTTGTTTCCTTTAAACGCTTGATGCAGACCCATTTCCCCCTTCATTCAGAACTGACGGTCTGGTATGATCCAGACAAGCCGAACAGGGCCTATGTCGAACGTTACAGCGGGATGGACAAGTTTTACAAGTGGTTTGGTATCGGATTTGGACTGGCCCTAGTTCTAGTCTATGGGATAGTGATCCTAGCCTTTTTGTCCAAGATATAAGGCATAAAAGTCAATTGGTTAATGGGAAACTTTATTTCCCATCGCGCTTCAAGGAGGACAGAGTTTCTTTTCCATGTTCATGCTCACCTATCTTTTCTTTCCGATACAAAGAAAAGGTTGCCTCCCACAAATACAGACAGGAAGTGAATTTTGACAAAGCCCCTTATTCGAGATATAATGAAGAAAAAGTGACCAAGGATAAATCAATGACAAACTCAAAGTATATAACACGTCTGAAACGTTCAGAGGGCCAGTTGCGTGGAATTCAAAAGATGATTGAAGAAGATCGTGACTGCGCAGATATTGTTACGCAGTTGACAGCAGTGAAATCTAGCGTTGAGCGCGTGATTGAGATGATCATTACTGAAAATCTCACGGACTGTATCAACCAACCACTAGATGACCCTGAGGCTCAAAAGGAACGCCTAGAAAAGGCCATCCGATACCTGATTAAACGGAAATAAACTAATTTGCTATTGATAAGCAAAGCAGACAAAGGCATTTAAGTCTATTTCGATAACAAAATCATGTCGGACAAACGGATGAGTTCCCCCAATACCAATGAGCAACCTCTTTTTAGATACCATCAATTTGCTTCGTTTTATAGAAGCGACGGGTTACGAGCTCTATATCATTGGGTTGCAGAAATGAAAAAATCGATTAAGTTCCTTAATCGGTTTTTTGCTTATTTTACTTGACCGGGCCAAGCATTCATACCACCTTCTACATTGATAACGGTGAGGCCTTGGGCGCTGAGAAATTGGCAGGCAGAGGCAGAACGCACTCCACCTTGACAGATGACATGGTATTCATGGTCAGGTTTGAGTTCTTTGTAGCCTTGCTCCAAGGTACTTAACGGAAGATTTTTGGCACCTGGTGCATGTCCTGCTTGGAATTCATGCACTTCACGTACATCGATAAGATTTAGATTTTCATTTAGGTATTTTTCATAAAAGTCAGCCATGCTGATACTAGTTTCCATATTTGACTCCTTCTGGATTAGCCATTTTATATTGTGAATAAGCGCCATCAAGGTTTTGGACGGTAAATCCTGCCGCTAGAGGATACGCTCTGTGATATAGCTGCGCAAAACACTGTGGCAGCTAAGGATGTAGGCTTGGTTCTTGTCTAGTTCATCCAAGCGTTCCTGTAGTTCGTTTAGGGGGATGTGAATGGTGTCGACTTTGAGTCGACCACTCTGGAATTCGCTACTTATCCGTGCATCTAGGGATTTTTTGCCCTTAGTCAGATTGTCTTTGAGCTGACACCATTGGATATTATCGCTCAGACCTTCGATAAGGTTCAAGGCTGCGTAGCCCATTTTATGCTTCTAGATGACCTTACCTGTCCAAGCGCTCATACCGCCTCGGACATTGATGACATCGTAGCCTTTTTTCTTAAGCTTTTTAGCAGCCATCTTACTACGCACACCAGAATGACAAATGACATAAAGTGTTTCTTTTGTCGCTGGTGTGTAGGAACCAATTTCGGTTAGAGGAACATTTTTGGCATTTTTGATATGGCCTCTACGAAATTCCATAGGCGTCCGAACATCCAGTAGCTGAATTGGTTCCTTGAGTTTAGCTTCTAACTCGCTGGTAGAAATACTGTCAATTTTTGTAAATAATAAGTGAAACATAGGCACCTCCAAACATACCCTTATGGGGTATATTAAATCATGAAGTCAAGCTTTTGTCAAGTAAGTTGTTTTGACTTGGGAGGGGCTTGCTTTTGAGAGTCTAGAAAGCAGGCTATTCTTGACCTTTCAAAGGCTTTTTGATATGATGAGTCCAAAGTAAGTGTGAGGTGATAAGATGACTAGCGAATACCAGAAAATGATAGCAGGGAAGCCTTACTGTCCGTCGGATCCTGAATTACGGACCTTGGCGCAGGCTTCTCGCCAAAAACAGGCTGCCTTTAACAAGGAAGAAGATCCCTTGAAGGGAGCGGAGATTATCAAGACTTGGTTTGGCTCAACCGGACAAAATCTCTATGTCAATCCACGCTTGGTGGTCGATTATGGAGTCAATATCCATCTAGGGGAAAATTTTTATTCTAATTGGAATTTGACCATGCTGGATGTTTGTCCGATTCGCATCGGGAACAACGCCATGCTTGGCCCAAACTGTCAGTTTTTAACCCCACTTCATCCACTGGATCCAGATGAACGCAATTCAGGTGTCGAATATGGTAAGCCCATCACCATTGGAGATAATTTCTGGGCTGGAGGTGGCGTCATTGTCCTTCCTGGAGTGACACTGGGTAATAATGTCGTCGCAGGAGCAGGGGCCGTGATCACCAAGTCCTTCGGAGACAATGTCGTCCTAGCTGGCAATCCTGCGCGTGTTATCAAGGAAATCCTAGTTAAAGAAAAGTAAAAGAGACAGCCCAAGCTGTTCTTTTTAGTTTTCTTTATCTTAGTCTTATAGATTTTTCTTCTTTTTTGCTTTCTTGGTCAAGGAAACATCGCACTGAGATATCTTGCTTGTCAGGTAGCTTGTCAGTTGGAAGTCGTCTACTTGAGGATTGAGATCGACTTCGTAGACGGTTTGCAAGGATTTACCAGCATTGCTGGTATCTACTGAGATGAGGTCAGACTCGGTGCAAAATTGATCCAGCGCGACCTGGATAGTATCTAGACGGTCTTCTTTATTGGGAAGTGTGATGGTTAAGAGTCGACGACGTTGGTGATTGATCTTGCTCTGTTGTTTTTCCAAAAGGAGCCAAATACCTAGGATAAAGACTGTGAAGAGAACGGCTAAGAAAAGATAGCCTGTCCCTGCCGCCAGACCGATGATCATGGCTAGAAAGATAGCAATCAGCTCTCGAGAGCCACTCGTGGCAGAACGGAAACGAATGAGACTGAAGGTCCCTGCCACTGCAATCGACGTTCCGAGACTGCCATTGATGAGGAAGATGACCAGCGTCATCAAACAAGGTAAAAGGGTCAAACTGATGACAAATTCTCGTGTGTAAAGAGTTCGTTGCTTGTAGGCCCAGCTGAGTGCTAGCCCTAGAAAAAGGCTGACGACGAGGGCGAGTAGGAGTTGGAGGGGATCAGCAGTGGCGGTTGCGTCGTTGAAAATAGAGTTAAAAAGGTTAGACATAAGCATTACCTACACTTTCTCTGATAGGTTGTGGGGCATAGGCCAGTCCTTGTGATTTATGGTAGGCGCAGGAGTATTTTGAGAATTTTTGCTCTACCAGACCATACTTATCAAGGATATCCTGTAGCCATTGTGGTTTGTCACCAGGCGCCTTGATTTCCATGATGACCAGGTCGTCTTCTAATAGAGGCAAGCCTTCCTTGTCAGCAAATAGGCAGACCTGTTTATCGCGATAGGTCAGGTTTTGGTCAAAAGTGACACGAATTTTCTGGTAGGGGAATCCTTGGATTTTCTTTTTTTCTTTTAGTGAAAAACGGTCATAAGAGATATAGATACGCGGTTTTAGGGCTTCGCTGTAGCGTTGACGTAGCTTTTGAACCTCTGCTACTAGAAAGCTATCTTTGAACAGGTCTCCTCCCCAACCCTTGGTGATGAGCTGGGTGATGGTATCTGACTGGGATAGGACGCGGTGCTTGTGACCGACACCGGCTTCGTCTTTGGACTTGATTTCTAGAAAGACGGGGCTGTCAGCGCTTGGCTGTGCGAGATAGGTCCGCATACGGATTTTTTCCTTCTTATGCTGATCTTGCAAGGAGTCTTGGATGAGCTGAAAATCTTCTGTGTCAAAGTAGATATTGGAAATGGTCGAAGTCGGATAGTCGTCCTCGACGAGGTAGTCTTTCAAATCTTCTATTAAATCGTGTAGGTCTGTTTTAGAAACCATGTACTTGGTTTCGATCCGTTCAAAGCTTGTTTCTAGGGGTTTCATCAGCAATTTCTCCTTTAGATAAATCATAGATTAAACAAGGTAAACTTGCTTGGAACAAGTCTAGAGGACATTTCTAAAAGTTTTATTAAGCGAAACTTAATTGAAACTGAATTTAAGGAAACTTTCAGAAAAGTTTTAGTTTCGTTTCAGGAATCTTCTGTAGACTGTCTAGCTATATCATACGAAGGAGAGGAAAAAGGTATGAAATCAAAGAAATGGACCCTACTCGCAACGAGTTTAACGGCAATGGTGCTGATGGCAGCATGTTCCCAGTCAACAACTACATCCAATACCAATGAAACGACAAATAGTGCCACAACAACCGCAACAAAGACAAATCAATCATCCTATTTTACAGAGAAGGACAATGATACTTCTTATGACGAAAGCACAGCTTCTAAAATTGAGCTATCTGGCTCATCTGCAGACGTCTCTGGAGATGGGGTGACAGTCTCTGAATCAACAGTGACCATCACAAAATCTGGAACCTATGTGATTTCAGGTCAGTCTGACGGAGTGCAGATCAAGGTCGAGGCAGATAAGTCGGCAGATGTTCATCTAGTCCTAAAAGGTGCGACCATGACCAATACCAATGCAGCGATATCTGCGACATCAGCTGGTCATGTCTACTTGACTCTAGCAGAGGGAACCACCAACAGTCTCTCTGACTCAAGCTCTAACAGCGACGAAAAAGCAGACGCAGCTCTCTTTTCTAAGGTGGATTTGACCATCAACGGGAAAGGAACCCTCAATGTAGATGGCAAGAAGAACAACGGGATCAAGGCTAATGACACTCTCCACATTACGGGTGGAACCTATAACATCACAGCAGTTGGCGATGCCTTTAATGTCAATGATGAACTCAACATCACTGGTACGACCATGACCATCGATGCCAAAGAAGATGGGGTCAAGGTGGACAATGACGAGGATACTTCAGTCGGAACCATGAACCTATCCAACAACAACATCACCGTCACAGCAGGAGATGATGGCATCCACGCATCAGGTGATTTGGTTATCGATAGTGGTACCTACACCGTCAAGAATTCGACAGAAGGACTTGAAGGGAAGTCCATCACTATCAACGGTGGGGACATTAGCATCTATTCGACAGATGATGGAGTTAACGCAGCTAATAAAAACGCCCAACAGAGTGAAATCTTCTTCACCATGAACGGTGGGAACCTGACAGTAGAAGTTGGTCAAGGAGATACAGACCCAATCGACTCAAACGGCAATATCACAGTCACAGGCGGAACCATTAAAATGACTGGTCAAACAGGTTTTGACTTTGATGGAACAGCGACCTACACAGGTGGAGATATCTATCTCAACGGCGAAAAACAAACGGAAATCGTCAACTCTATGCCTGGAGGCGGTGGACCGAATGGAGGTCCTCAAGGCGGCGGTCCAGCCCCTGGCGGACAAGGATAAACAAAAAATCTCCTTTCTCGAAAGAGAAGGGAGAGTTTTTATGTTTGAGAGATGGATTGTAGCTAAAACAACTCCCAATTAGGTCTTGAAAATTTCTTAGTCTGTTTCATATAAAAATGAGTAAAATGAATTTCCATCGCCAAGGTCATTAGAGTTGCGATAGCAATGACGATGGTAGGATTGGCTGAGAAAAGTAGAGGAAGAATAGGCCTTTAAAAAGTGGACAGGAAAGACCATTTCGGAGTATAGAGAGGAAGTTCAAAAACATTTTTAGAAATAAGACATGTGCATTATAAACATCAGATACGAATCTGGTGTTTTATTTTTTTAAAGAATTTAACCCTTTTTCTTGACAAGTAAGTGATTACTCACTATAATAGCTTCTGTGATTTAAAAAGTGAGTAATCACTCACCAAGGAGGAAGTAAATGAAAACATTACTACATTTACAAGATTTAGTAAAATCTTTTGACCATCAAATAGTTCTGAATCATGTCAGCTTTGAATTGCAGCCAGGAGAAATTATAGGCTTAATTGGTCCGTCTGGTGCTGGTAAATCAACTATGATTAAGACCATGTTAGGGATGGAAAAAGCTGACGGAGGGGTTGCTTTAGTGTTAAATCACACTATGCCCAATCGCCATATTTTAGGAGATATTGGCTATATGGCCCAATCAGATGCTTTATACGAGACCTTGTCAGGCCAAGAAAATCTGGAATTTTTTGGTCAGCTAAAGGGGCTTTCTAAAAAAGACCTGAAGGCGGAAATTGCTTATATAGCTCAAGTAGTAGATCTGACAGACTACTTAAACAAGGCGGTATCTGGTTATTCTGGAGGAATGAAACGGCGTTTGTCACTGGCTATCGCGCTTTTAGGAAATCCTCAACTCTTGATTTTGGACGAACCGACAGTTGGAATCGACCCTTCTCTTCGAAAGAAAATCTGGAAAGAATTATTCGCGCTTAGAGACAATGGGGTAGGGATATTAGTTACTACCCATGTTATGGATGAAGCAGAGTTGACGGATAAGGTCGGCTTATTATTAGGCGGAAAAATCATTGCTTTTGATACACCGCAACACTTAAAAGAAAGTTATCAAGTTTCAAGTATTGAAGAAGTATTTTTGAAAGCAGAAGGAGAGTAAGATGAGAACCATTGCTATTGCTAAAAAAGTTATCAAAGAATTACTTCGTGACAAACGAACTCTAGCTCTGATGTTTATAGCACCTGTCTTTATCATGTGGTTGATGAACCTCATGTTTTCAGCTAGTACAACCGTGAATGTCAAGTTAGCAACACAGGATCTACCAACTGGTTTGGTAACGAAAATGGATGAGCTCGATCATGTGGATGTCGAGACTTATCAAGACTTAGATCAAGCCAAAGAAGCGCTAGCAAATGAAAAAGTCGATGCTGTGATTTCTTATAAAAACGGTGAGTACCAGGTCGACTACGCAAACACAGACGCCTCTAAAACATCTATGATACGACAAGTGTTACGAACGAGTATCGCCAGTGAAGGCACCGATCAGTTAGTATCTCGTGTTAAACAAGCTCTTCCACAATTGGACTCGGACGCAAAAACACCAGAAATCAAGGAGTCTTACCAGTATGGAGATGAAAATACAAGCTTCTTTACCAGTATGATTCCGGTTTTGATAGGTTTTGTAGTTTTCTTTTTTGTCTTTTTGATTTCAGGTATGGCGCTTTTGAAAGAGCGCACCAGTGGAACACTAGAACGTTTGTTAGCAACACCAGTGAAACGATCTGAAATCGTCTATGGCTATATGTTGTCTTACGGTATTATTGCGATTTTTCAAACGGCAGTTGTCGTTTTAGCAGCAATTTGGCTACTAGATGTAGAAGTTGTAGGAAGTATTTTAAATGTTATAATAGTTAATGTGGTACTGGCTCTTGTAGCACTAGCTTTTGGAATTCTCTTGTCTACTCTAGCAAAATCAGAATTCCAAATGATGCAATTTATTCCTCTCGTGATTATGCCCCAACTTTTTTTCTCAGGAATTATTCCATTGTCATCCATGGGAGAATGGGCTCTAACTGTGGGGAAATTTTTGCCATTAACCTATTCTGGTGATGCAATAAGCCAGATTATTCTTTACGGACACAATCTTGGTGATATTTTGTTAAATCTTGGTGTTTTAATGATTTTCTTGATCATTCTAACAATTCTCAATATTGTTGGATTGCGTCGTTATCGTAAAGTTTAGAAATCAACATAAATAATGCTAAAAAGGTGTGAAGATTAGATGGATAAGACTGTTTTTGAATCGTTTGAAGATTACTTAGAAGAAGCGAATTACCCTCAAGGAAAGAAAAAAATCATGCAGGCAGCAGTGGATCTCATATCAACCAGGAGTTACCATGGGACCTCAACTCTTCACATAGCTGAGCGTGCTGGACTAAGCCAGGCAACTTTGTTTAAGTATTTTAAGACGAAGGATGATCTACTGACGGCTATTTTGCATCCTGTAGTCCCAGGCATTTTCGGTAGTTTTTTTGAGGAACTCTTAGCTTTTGAAACGACAGAAGAGAGGGTTCGTTATCTCGTCCGCGATCGTATGAGCTATCTCAAAAAAAATCGTGCTTTGATGAAAATTATTCTGCAGGAGAGTTTTTCAAATAAAAAACTAAAAAATGAACAGATTTTTATCTGGAATGCTATTCAAGATAAACTTCGAGTACTCCATAAGGAATTGCTAGCAGATCCACGTGTAAATCCAGAGTTAACGATTCCTCAAATGGTTCGTATTTGTGTTGGTCCATTGTTTGCTTACTTCGCTCAGCTTTATGTCGTTAGCGACAATGGAGAAATAAAAGAAGAAGACCTAGACTTATTAGAAAAACAGATTTTAGGTGGTTTGTGGAAATAAAGTAGGCCTAGACAAAATGGAGGCTAGATTCTATTGGTTTGGCTTCTTGTACAAGATAATATAAAAGGGTATACATTACCTGATGCAGATTCGTGCTTTTTTATTATTGAATTTGGTATTTTGGTGATAGTACTCAATCACTTTGCTAAAACAGAAACCGACCTCTCTAGCAGTGCAACGATTTCTTAAATGTATGGAAGAGGAGTTTTCTGGCTTGCTAAAGTCAACTCCTTGACACTCCGTCAGCTTTTGATACAATAGTACAAAATTAGAGGAGGTGGGCTATGATTCAGAAACATGCGATTCCCATTTTAGAGTTTGACGACAATCCCCAGGCGGTCCTTATGCCAACACATGAGGGGCTAGATTTAAAGTTGCCAAAGAAGTGCATCTATGCATTTTTGGAGGAGGAGATTGACCGCTATGCCCAGGAAGTAGGGGCGGACTGTGTTGGTGAGTTCGTTTCGGCCACCAAGACTTATCCAGTCTACGTCCTAAACTACAAGGGCGAGGAGATTTGTCTGGTCCAGGCGCCCGTGGGCTCTGCCCCAGCGGCCCAGTTTATGGATTGGTTGATTGGCTATGGTGTGGAGCAAATCATTTCCACTGGAACCTGTGGTGTCCTAGCCGATATAGAGGAAAATGCCTTTCTCGTCCCTGTTCGCGCTTTGCGAGATGAGGGAACTAGCTACCATTATGCAGCACCTTCTCGTTATATGGAGATGCAGATTGAGGTTATCTCTGCCATTGAGCAAATCTTGGAGCAAAGAGGCATTCCTTACGAGGAAGTCATGACCTGGACGACAGATGGTTTTTACCGGGAGACGGCTGAAAAGGTTGCCTATCGCAAGGAAGAAGGCTGTGCGGTTGTGGAGATGGAGTGTTCTGCTCTTGCAGCAGTAGCTCAGCTACGTGGAGTTGCCTGGGGAGAACTGCTCTTTACTGCAGATTCCTTGGCAGATCTGGACAATTACGACAGTCGTGACTGGGGTTCTGAAGCTTTTGACAAGGCACTCGAACTCTGTCTTGCCATTGTGCACCACATGTGAGTGTTCTGACTGTTTTTATGGTAGAATGTAGCTATGTTATTCAAATCTTTTTTGGAAAAAATCAAGACGATACTGGGTCGGTTATCGCCAGCCCGTCGCATCTTTTTAAGTTTTGCCCTAGTGATCTTCTTAGGTTCGCTTCTTTTAAGTCTCCCCTTCGTGCAAGCAGAAACGTCACAAGCGACCTACTTTGACCATCTCTTTACGACCGTGTCCATGGTCTGTGTGACAGGGCTCTTTACCCAGCCTGTAGCCTCTACTTACAATATCTGGGGCCAGTTGATCTGTATGATTTTGATCCAAATCGGTGGTTTGGGGCTCATGACTTTTATCGGAATCTTTTATATCCAAGGCAAGCAAAAGCTCAGTCTTCGTGGCCGGGAGACCATTCAAGAAAGTTTCAGTTATGGAGAAACCCAGTCTCTAAAGGATTTCATCCGCTCGATCTTTCTGACGACTTTTCTGGTGGAAGGGATTGGTGCCTTTCTCCTGAGTTTCCGCTTCATTCCTGAATTTGGCTGGGGCCGAGGGATGTTAACCTCTATCTTTTTGGCTGTTTCAGCCTTCTGTAATGCTGGATTTGACAATTTTGGAAGTACGAGTTTGGTAGCCTTTCAAACGGATCCCTTGATCAATCTAGTGATTGCAGGCTTGATTATCACGGGTGGGCTAGGATTTATGGTCTGGTTTGATCTAGCGACCCAGTTTGGGAAAAAGAAAAAACGTCGCCTGCGTTTCCATACCAAGTTAGTTCTCTTTTTAACGGCGGGAATTCTGCTCTTTGGAACTGTATCGACTTTGTTCATCGAGTGGAACAATCCTGGAACGATTGGAAATCTTAGCGCCCCAGAGAAACTGCTGGTTAGTTTCTTCCAGACCGTTAGTATGAGAACGGCAGGTTTTGCTTCCATTGACTACACCCAGGCTCGGCCGGTGACCTTGTTCATCTATATCTTACAGATGTTTCTGGGAGGGGCACCTGGAGGGACAGCAGGGGGGCTCAAGATTACGACCTTCTTTGTCTTGTTGGTCTTTGCCCGTAGCGAACTATTGGGCTTGCCTCATGCCAATGTGGCTCGGAGGACTATTGAACCCCGAACCGTGCAAAAATCTTTCAGTGTCTTTATTATCTTCTTGCTAACATTCTTGCTGGGCTTGATCCTGCTAGGAATAACAGCAGAGGGAAATCCGCGCTTTATCTACCTCATGTTTGAGACCATTTCAGCCCTTGCGACAGTTGGGGTGACGGCGAATTTAACACCAGAGCTAGGCAAGATAGCCCTCAGCATCGTTATGTTGTTGATGTTTATCGGCCGTATTGGTCCCTTGACACTACTGGTCAGTGTAGCAGAATACCAGCCAGACAAGAAAGATACGATTCACTATATGAAAGCAGATATCACCATTGGATAAGAAAGGAAGAACGATGTCAGATCGGACAATTGGAATTTTAGGCTTGGGAATTTTTGGGAGCAGTGTTTTGGCAGCCCTAGCCAAGCATGACATGAATATCATTGCTATTGATGACCACGAGGAACGCATTAATCAATTTGAACCTGTGCTGGCGCGTGGGGTAGTTGGAGATATCACGGATGAAGAACTCCTTCTATCAGCGGGGATTGACACCTGTGATACCGTAGTTGTCGCAACGGGTGAAAATCTGGAGTCCAGTGTTCTCGCGGTTATGCACTGCAAGAGTCTAGGAGTGCCGACTGTTATTGCCAAGGTCAAAAGTCATACAGCTAAAAAGGTTCTAGAAAAAATTGGCGCAGACGCAGTCATCTCACCAGAGTTTGAAATGGGACGCTCATTGGCACAGACCATCCTCTTTCATAACAGCGTAGACGTCTTTCAGCTAGACAAGAATGTATCGATTGTCGAGATGAAAATCCCTCAATCGTGGGTAGGTAAAAGTCTCAGTCAGCTAGATTTACGTGGGCGATACAACCTCAACGTACTTGGCTTTCGTGCCTACGAAAATGCTCCTCTGGATGTCCAATTTGGACCCAATGACCTCTTGCAGGCAGATGCCTACATCATGGCCGTCATTAATAACCAACATTTGGACACCTTGGCAGAGCTAAGTGAGTAGGAGAGGAAGGGCACTCTCTTTCCAAATAATTAACGAGTCAATATAAGTATTTTATAAGAGGGATTTAAGAAAAATTTTAACTTTTTCTTAATCCTTTTTAATTTTAGGAGATTATACTAGAGTCATCAAAAAAAAGAAAACTCTAAGGAGAATCCTATGAAATTCAATCCAAATCAGAGATATACTCGTTGGTCTATTCGCCGTCTCAGTGTCGGTGTTGCTTCAGTTGTTGTGGCTAGTGGCTTCTTTGTCCTAGTCGGTCAACCAAGTTCTGCACGCGCTGATATCGTCAATCCGACTCCTGCCCAAGTCGTGCCAGACGCAACTTCGGTGAGTGAAAAGAGCGACTTACCAGCAGAGGTTCTCAAAAAAGCAGTCGATGTAGCTCTTCCTTCAGAACAGTCTATTCCAACACCTAAAGCAAGTGTGGATACGACAAGCTCTTCAGAAAAAGCGGACGCAACTGCTAAAGAGCTGGCAGTAGCGCCAAAAGAAGAAGTACAAGCACAACCTGACTCTAAGAAACAAACAGAAGATGCAGTTAAACCTGTGGAAAGTCCTGCGCCTACAGTTTCTGGACAAGATCGTGAAGCTAGTGAAGCGCAACCAGCGACCACCCCAGCTGAAGTACAAAAAGGTGTGGCTGACAATACAAAAGATACAGTAGATGTCCCAGCTAGCTACCTTGACAAAGCCAATTTCCCAGGCCCATTTACAGCTGGTGTCAATCAAGTCATTCCATATGAATTCTTTGCTGGTGATGGCATGCTGACTCGCCTGATCTTGAAAGCCTCTGATAAGGCTCCATGGTCAGATAACGGAACAGCTAAAAATCCTGCTCTCCCACCAGTAGAAAAATTGGGCAAAGGTCTTTACTTCTACGAAGTGGATTTGGCAGGCACCCAAGGAAAATCAGATAAAGAGCTGCTTGACCTCTTAAAACAAAATGGTACACAAAGCTATAAAGCTACTATCAAAGTGTACGGTGCAAAAGACGGCAAGCCTGACTTAACCAATCTCGTAGCAACTAAAGATTTGTATGTCAACTTGAATGGTTTGACCACTCCAGCTGAAGTGCAAAAAGGTGTGGCTGACAACACCAAAGACACAGTAGATGTTCCGGCTTCTTACTTGGATAAAGCTAATTTCCCTGGTCCCTTCACAGCTGGTGTCAATCAAGTCATTCCATACGAATTCTTCGCTGGAGACGGCATGTTAACTCGTCTTATCTTGAAAGCCTCTGATAAGGCTCCATGGTCAGACAACGGAACAGCTAAAAATCTCGCCCTTCCACCAGTAGAGAAATTGGGCAAAGGCCTTTACTTCTACGAAGTGGATCTAGCAGGCACCCAAGGCAAATCAGATAAAGAGTTGCTTGACCTCTTAAAACAAAATGGTACACAAAGCTATAAAGCTACTATCAAGGTGTACGGTGCAAAAGACGGCAAGCCTGACTTAACTAATCTGGTAGCAACTAAAGATTTGACTGTTAATTTGAATGGCTTGACCACACCAAATCAGGTTAAAGACTCTGTTGTTAACAATGTCAAAGACATGATTGATGTTCCAGCTAGCTACCTTGATA